>DATLQY010001018.1:0-2242 GCA_035534975.1 Pirellulales bacterium | reverse complement strand
CGACAGCTTCTGGATATGCTCTTACGGCGCGCGGCCGTCGGTGAGAAAACGGAAACCGCCGCGGACGGCAAAGTGGTAGGCACCGGCGGGACCCGCGCAGCGGGTCGGTGTGCCGTAACCTTCGCCCTCGTCAAGGGCGTTCAGCATTTGCGTCAGGTCGCTCATGAGCGTTGAAAATAATTGAGCGGGAAGCGCGGCGCAAGCCAGACGGCGTCGGGTATATTGGTCGAATTGCCCTGGCCAACTAAAATCAACGGCCGCTTAAAGGTTAAGACCGGCGACGCGTCCGGGCAGCCCCCCGTAGCCGCGGCACTCCGTGACGGGGGCCGTCAGGCCCGTCGCCAAAGGCTCTCCGGCGATCTCCGCCACGGAGTGTCGGAGCTACTTGGTCATTCTCGCATCCCAGCCTTTAAGCGGGCCGTTGAATAAAACCGCCTCCGAAAGTGGAACTCTTCGATACCCACGCCCATCTCGACCAGCCTGAGTTCGACGACGATCGGACGGAAATGATCGCCCGTGCGCGCCAAGCGGGAGTGTCCACAATGGTGGCGGTCGGTACGACCGCGGCCACCAGCGAGGCCTGCGTTGACCTTGGCGCGCTCCATGAGGGGGTGCTGGCGGCGGTCGGAATCCAGCCGAATTATTGCGCCGAGGCCAGGCCCGACGATTGGGACCGCATTCTGGCGCTCGTTGGCCGCGGCGACGTCGTCGCCGTCGGCGAAACGGGACTCGACCGTCACTGGGATTACACGCCGCTCGACGTGCAGCGCGACTTTTTTGACCGTCACCTGCGGCTTTCCCAGCAATGCGGCTTGCCGTTCATCGTCCATACCCGCGACAGCGACGCCGACGTGCTGGAGATGCTCCGCGAGGCACGGCGGCGCGGGCCGCTCGTCGGCGTGATGCACTCGTTCACGGGCGGCGCCGAGACCGCGGCCGAGTGCGTCGCCTTGGGGCTGTACATCAGTTTTGCCGGAATGGTCACGTACAAGAAGTCCGACGCTCTGCGGGACGTCGCAAAGCAGGTGCCCGCCGAACGGATCCTGATCGAAACCGATAGTCCGTACCTGTCGCCGCACCCGTTGCGCGGCCGGCGGAACGAACCGGCCCACCTGGTCCACACGGCGGCCTGTCTGGCGCGCGAACGCGGCCAGACGCTGGAGGAGTTCGCCGAACTCACGACCAAGAATGCAAAGAGACTGTTTGAAGGGGGAGGACGTTGCGAGTAGAGATGAGGAGGGGATAAGGGGATGAGGGGAGGAGGGGATTGGGGATGAAGCAACGAACAGCAGCTCAACTTCGCGACGACGCCTTGGGAATCTGGCGGGCAGGACTGCGGGCCGTCGATTCCGCGCGCTTGGTGCGCGAGGCGGTGCGCGTCGATGGGAACCAACTGCTCGTGGCCGGCGAACAATGCGACCTCCAACGCATCGGCCGGATCGTCGTGGTGGGCGCGGGCAAGGCCGGGGCCGGCATGGCGGCCGGCTTGCTCGAAACGCTGGGGGCGAGCGTCGTCGTCAAAAAACAGGTCGCCGGCTGGCTCAATGTGCCCGCCGACTGTGTCCGCTCGCTGCCTCCCATCACGCTGTACCCGGCGCGACCGGCCGGCTCGAACGAGCCGACAGCCGCGGGCGTCGCCGGAGCCGAAGAGATTTTGCGGCTCGTGCAATCGCTCGGCCCTCACGATCTTTGCTTGTGTCTGATCTCGGGAGGCGCCAGCGCGCTGTTGCCCGCCCCGGCTGAGGGAATTACGCTCGACGACAAACTGGCCGTCACGAGGCACTTGAGCGCGGCGGGGGCCAACATTGTCGAACTGAACACGGTACGTAAGCACCTCAGCCGCATCAAAGGGGGAGGTTTGGCCCGCGCCTGCCGCGCGGAGCGGCTGATCACGCTTGTCATTTCCGACGTCATCGGCGATCCGCTCGACGCCATCGCTTCCGGTCCAACGGTCGCCGACACGACGACGGCCGCAGAGGCCCTGGCCGTTCTCGAAAAATACAAGGCACGCTCATCGGGCATCGCGGAAGCGGTATTCAACCATCTCGATCACGACCTGAAGTCCACACCGGCGGCGAACGCTCGATGGAACGATAATCCCGCCTTCTCCTGCGCCAATGTCGTGATTGGCAATAATGCGACGGCGGTCGAGGCGGCGGTTAACGAAGCCAGACGACGCGGTTACGTGCCCGCGCGGCATGCCGCCGGCGAGCTGGAGGGCTTCGCCGACGACGTCGGCATT
>DATLQY010001017.1:0-2430 GCA_035534975.1 Pirellulales bacterium | reverse complement strand
TGGGAGGTGTGTACGTGCCTCGCTTGTTATTGAGCGCAACGGTATTGAGCGCGACGGTGGCATTTCTGGCTTCGGGCGCGGTGTGCTCGGGTCAGGATTGGGCCCGGAAAATGTTCGAGACGACCAGCCACGATTTCGGTGCGGTCGCCCGGGGCGCCAAGGTCGAGTACCGCTTCAAACTCTCGAACCTCTATGAGGAAGACGTTCACATCGCCAGCGTCCGTTCGAGTTGCGGCTGCACCACACCGACGATCACCAAAGACGCGCTCAAGACTTATGAGAAAGGCGCCATCGTCGCCACGTTCAATACCCGCGCGTTCCAGGGGCAACGCAGCGCCACGTTGACGGTGACGATCGACCAGCCTTTCTACGCCGAGGTGCAACTGCGCGTGCAGGGGTACATCCGCAGCGACGTGGTGTTGAATCCAGGTGGGGTCGAGTTCGGCCAGGTCGATCAGGGTTCTTCCGCCTCCAAGACGATTGGTATCACCTACGCCGGCCGTAACGACTGGGCGATCCTCGGCGTCAAGCCTGGCAGCGACGACATCGACGCCAGCTTCGTCGAAACCGGCCGGGGCGGCGGCCAGGTGAGTTACGAGTTGACGGTAAACCTCAAGCCGGACGCTCCGGCGGGCTACATCAAAGAGCAACTGATGTTGGTCACCAATGACCGCCGCGCGAGCGAAGTTCCCGTCGACATCGAGGCCCGCGTCGTTTCGGCCATCACGGTCCACCCGCCGTCGCTTTTCATGGGGGCCCTGAAGCCCGGCGACAAGGTCACCAAGAAGCTGGTGGTGCAAGCCAAAAAGCCGTTCCGCATCACGGCGGTGGCCTGCGACGCGCCAGAGCGGTTCGAGTTCAGCGTCGCCCAAGACGCGAAATCCAAACAGGTGCAATTGTTGCCGGTGATCTTCACGGCGGGCGACAAGCCGGGCAGGATCACGTACAAGATCCGAATTGAGACCGACCTGGGCGACGACGCAACGCTGGAGTTGTCCGCCTTCGCCCATGTGACGCGCGCCCCTGCCGAAGGCAAGTCAGCGGCGGAAGGACCGCCCGTGGACGAAACGTCGGCTCGGGACGATTAGTACTTCAACAGGCTGAACGTGATGTGTGGGGCGACACGCCGGGCCCCTCCCAAGCTGGTCAGTTCAATTAAGAACGCGCAACCCGCCACCGTCGCTTCGGCGCGTTCGACCAGTTTGCAGCAGGCATCGACCGTACCCCCGGTGGCCAACAAATCATCGACCAACAGCACGCGTTGCCCCGGCGCGATTCCGTCGGTGTGGATTTCGAGTGTGTCGGTGCCGTATTCCAGTTCATAATGAAAGGCGTGCGTGTCGAAGGGGAGTTTTCCCGGCTTTCGAATGGGCACGAAGCCCACGTTCAATTCCAGCGCCAAGGGGGCGGCGAAGATGAAGCCGCGTGCCTCCGCGGCGGCCACGACGTCGATCGGTTGGCCTCGATAATGGTCGGCCAGCCTGCGGATCGCCTCGCGAAAGGCCCGCGCGCTCGCCAACAGCGGCGTGATGTCGCGAAACTGTATTCCCGGCTTGGGAAAATCGGGAATCGCGCGTACGTAATGCGCCAAATCAAGATTGGCCGGATTGATGTTTGCCCGATCGAGCTCGTTTTGGGCGGACATCAATGGATCAGGATGAATTCGTTGCTGTTCAAGAGCGCCCACCAGATATCCTGCATGGCGGCACCGACGTTGCCGCCGCGGGCCACGAGCAGGTCGTTGGCGATCCCCATTTCCCTTTTCGTGGCTTTGCGCGCCAGCGCGGCCAGATACAGATGGTTGATTCGATCGCCCGGCTTCATGTTTCCCGTGGCCATTTCATAGAGAAACGTCCCCTTTTCGGCGCTGGTGGCCTGCTTGACCAGCTCGCCATTGAACATCATCAGGGCTTGGGGAATCGTGCCGTTGAAGGTCGTGGCGTCATCTCCTTCGTCGGTGCCGAAGGCCAGCGTGAACTGCCGCAGCCAATCGCTTTTGGTTTTTTCCTGGTCCTCGTAACTGCCACGGGTCTTGTGCGCCTCGGTGGACACCAGCAGCGATTCGTAGAGTTGTTCGGCCTGTATCTGCCGGACGTAGAAATGGCTGAAAAGCGGTTTCACTCCCAACGTCGGGTCGTCGCTCTTGTTCTTTGCCGTCTTGCCGCCAAACCGGCTCGACAGAGCATACGCGTCGCTCAGCGTGATCCAGCGGACCAGCCGTCGCAGGTCGTGCTCGTGGCCTGAGAACTGTGTGCCGAGGTACTCGATCAGCTCGGGGTGCGACGGCGCGTTGTGGGGCCCCAAATCGTCGATCGGCTTGGTGAAGCCGTATCCCAGGAAATGCGCCCACATGCGGTTGGCGATCGACTTGCCGAGGTATTCCGACTTCGTCACCAGCTTGGCCAGTTCCAAGCGGCGATTCACCTCGTC
>DATLQY010001016.1:0-8161 GCA_035534975.1 Pirellulales bacterium | reverse complement strand
TCGGGACGCGAGACCTCGCTGCCAGGAATGAAACTGCGCAGGTAGCGGGCCAGGGCCCAGGCTTCTTCCAGCGTCAATGCGCCCCGGAAAGTTGGCATGACGGCCCCGCGGCCTTGCATGATGGCCCGAGCCAACTGGTCGTCCGACCGCGAAGCCTGAAAGCGGACATTGGTGAAGTTGGGTATACCAGGGACGTCCCAGACGCCCCGGCCATCGACGCCGTGACATCGGATGCAGTACCGGTTGAAGAGACTGGAGGCGGCCTGCTTTTCTTCTTCGGGGCTACGCATCCAGTACCAGGTGCCACCCATCGAGGCACCAAACATCGGGTTGTGGTCGACGAACGCCGGGGAAACCGGGCGATGATGTTTGGGCGGACGCGAGCGTTTCCGCCAAGGCCCGGCGGCACAAAGCATGGGGATCAACGCCAGGACGAAAACGACGAAGACCATGATCCGGGTCGCCATGGCCGCCCGCTGTATGCTTCGGCTCCGTTTCATCGTATTCTCTCAAGGCTTGCGGTGGGTCGTCGCGCGGTGCTTTCCACTTGGGCACCGGCCGCTTGGGCACCGGGCCGGACCGTATTGGACTTATCGGAAAACAAGTTGCATTCGGTCCAGCGAGACTTTCGCTCAAGTATTCCGGCCAAGGTCTCGTGGAAAAAACGATTGGCGCGTAAAATGCCCAGCGACGAAGATCACAACGATCACAACGGATGGAGCCCCATTTTAAAGGAGATAGGGGGATGACGGACTCAAAAGCGTTTAGCGCATCGGGCGCTACGGTGCGGCTGCTCCAGGCGCTGACACTTGTAGGCGGCGGCACCCTGGCCGCCGGGTTGTTTTTGGCACCCCAGCGCACCTGGGCCGGTCTCTTGCTGGTAAGCTTCTACCTGGTCGGACTTGGACTGGGTAGCCTGCTGTGGGTCGCCCTGCATTACGTGACTGGTGCCCGCTGGAGCGTCGCCTTGAGGCGAGTACCGGAGGCGATGGCCAGTGTGTTACCTGTGGCCGCCGTCGCGTTGGCGGTGGTCCTGCTTTGCTGGCCGTCACTGTACCCATGGTCGACGTCGGCTTTTCCCGAAGGTTATACTTCACCAATGCGGCAGCTCTGGTTAACTCGTCCCTTCTTTCTCCTCCGGGCCGTGGTGTACCTGACGCTGTGGTTGGCTTTCGCCAAGGCCATCGTGCGCACGTCACGGCGGCAGGATCTCCACGTGGACCCGGCGCCGACACGGAAGAACATTGGGCTGTCGGCCGCTTTCCTGGTGGTATTCGGCATCACGTGCTGGCTGGCGAGCCACGACTGGATCATGTCGCTCGAGCCGGGGTGGGCCAGCACGATCTTCGGCGTCTACAACTTTGCCGGCCTGTTCGTCAGTAGTCTGGCGGCCGCCACTTTGCTGGTGATTTGGCTGCGGCCGCGCAGCGCGTTACAGGCCGTGGTCACCGACGACCATTTGCACGACTTGGGCACGCTCGTTTTCGCTTTCAGCAGCTTCTGGATGTACGCATGGTTCTGCCAATACATGCTAATCTGGTACGTGAACAATCCCGAGGAGACGGCCTATTATCTTCGGCGAACGTCGGGAACCTGGCCGTTGCTTTCGCTGCTGTGCCTGGTGCTCATCTGGGGCATTCCGTTCCTCGTGTTGCTGTTCCGTCGCTTCAAACGGAATGCTCTCGTCCTGAGCACTGTTTGCGTGGCGGTTCTCGCCGGTCGCTGGCTCGATCTCTTTCTGATGATCTTTCCCTCGCAAGGGGAAGCGGTGGCGATTCCCGGGCCGATCGAGGCCGGGCTGGCACTGGGCGCGGCGGGTGTGTTTCTTCTGGTGTTCTTCCGAGGCCTCGGCAAGGCATCGCTCGTGCCACGCCACGATCCTTTCTGTTTTGAGCCGCACGTCGCGCTCGTCGACCATGGCTAAAGGCGCGCGTGCCAATTCGCACAAAATATGCGGATCCGCACACGCCCGGCATGAGCGACGAGCCGCCGTTGGAAAAACTCCTGGATTCGGCGGCCATTTGCCGCGATGCGGGGGGCATTCGCCCTCAACTAGATAACCATCATGTCGAACGGCATGATCCTTGCACCATCCTTTCGCTGGGCAGCCGACACCGTTTGGCGAGGTAGCCGACGGCGCGGGTTCCATCCCTTGAGCAACGAGGAGGTGTGCGATGTACAGCGATACAGAGTTGGCGGAGTATTTGCAAGAGCTGCGTGAACAGGTTTGCAGCCGTTGCATCGAAAAGCCACCGGGTGGACCGCCCTGTGCCCCGCTCGGAAAGCGGTGCGGGGTCGAACAGGACCTCTCGCAGTTGATCGACGCCGTCCATGGCGTGCATAGCGGCGTGATGGACCCCTATATCGAGTCGTTTCACGGCCATGTCTGCCCACAGTGTGCGAACCGCAACACGAACCAATGCCCGTGCGCGCTCGATTCCCTATTGCTGCTGGCCGTCCAGGCCATCGAGAACGTCGACGAGCGTCGGCGAAGCGCGGTAGCCTCGTAAGCAGCGGTGGGCGCAGTAGGCCAATCCAATGAGCAACGATCGTCAGCCGGCGAACATGGGTTGGTGCTGTCACAAGCCCGACGGATTCGTTTCCAATTATTTACTGTTGCGCTGCCGCCTTTTTTTGGGGGGCTGCAGCCCCTTTTCGCGCAACCGCGCCTCGGCCCAATCCTTGTCGGCGCCGAACAGCGGCGGATCCGTTTGGACCCGTCGAATGATCTTGCCAAGCGGAATCAGGCCGCCTTCGAAGCGTGCCTCAGGGCCCCCCGTACTCCCAACCGAGCCGTCTGGGAGCAGAAGCCAGTGGCGGCCGTAAGGCAGTTTGGCTTGGCTGAACGACGCTGCTACTTGGCGGCATGATCAGCCCCTTCCTGCACCGCTTCAAGCTGGAAATGATTCAACAAAAGGCCGGCGCTTTTTGCAAGTCCGCGTCCACGGCGAATTGATTGAACCCACCGACTTGACCTCGTAAAATCGGTAGAACCCGATTGCAATCAGTGTTTGGCCGAGGATTTCACGCCCGTTCTATTACCTCGCGCGCTCGCCTGAGTGATCCGACGCGCGGCAGGAGCCGAACGATGGAGTTTTACGAATATCGCTCATTCTACGAAACGTCCAGAAAGTCGAGCGAACGGCTCGGCGTCGAACAGTTTTACGAGCGCATCGCAACTATCCTGCAAAGACAGATGGGCACTGTCGAACAGCGACGTGTCGTCTCCTTCCTGGGAAACGCCGAGTTGGCATGGCACCGCGCTGGCCGGCCGTACTACAAGCTATGGCCCGGGGTCATACCGTTGTTCTCCGACGTCAGCGTCGATATTCCCGTCGACTATTTGCGGCTCCCCTTCACGTCCTTTGTCCTGCGGTTTCCCAAGGGCGACAACCCATTGCGGCTACCCGACTCGCGCGAAATCCAAACGATCTTCGTACACGACGAGTTGCTGGGCGGGGGCCTTCGTCAAATAGGTCTTGAGATCGGAATTGGGGGCGAGGGGGAAGGCTTCCTCCCGTTGCATCTGGCTTGCGAGCCGGGCTTGAGCATCGAGCAGGCGTTTCAGGTCATTCCCGGCGATAAGGAGGCGCCTGTGCCAAACGAGCTGCGCGAGCAGTGTCTGCGGATCGTGGTTTCGGTCTGTTTCATCGCAACCGGCGCCGCAACCAAGCTGATCCAACCCGACGTCTTCAGCGACGATCTCCGACGTTATCTCGAAGCGACGGAAAAGGATCCGCCTCTGGCTGAGAAGCTGGTGGCGAAAGCGCGCCGCAAGGGGAGGCTCGGCTGGAACATCGGCCGGTACGAGGCGCGCGCGTTTTTCCGACCGAGTGCTGCCGCCCACGGTGCGGGAAGTACCACCCGAGGTCCGCTAATGCACCAGCACCAGCGCAGCGCCCATTTCCGGTTGTTGCCCACGGGAAAAGTCGTGTTCGTCCGCCAAACCACCGTGCGTCCCGACCTACCGCCGCCGGAGCATCCGCCGGGCTATGACGTCAAACCCTGAAACGACGCCTTCGGTGCCGTTCGAGGAGACCGCAAAAAAACTCCGCCAGGGGGCTTGACACCACACACTCCATTCGGTGCGAGCTCACTCGATCTCGGTGACGATGTAGCGAGGGTCCCGGGGCACGAGCCGTTGGTGTACGCAGTCGACGAGAAGATCGAGGTCTTCCAGAACGATCGCGCCGATCAGCGCGGTGCGGCGCTTCGGTTCGACGGACGCGGTGAAAACGCCGTCACGGCCCAGGAGCTCGACATACACCCCGCTCACCGAGTCGCGAGTCGCGGTTTCTTGGTTGGCATACGTGACCTTCACCTTCCCCTTCGAAGGCAAGCCGAGTTCTTTGACGACCTTCTCCGGTAATACGAGCCGCGTGGCGCCGCAGTCGACCAGGCCCGAAATCGTAAGCCGGCGCACCTTGTCCGGCGGCAGCAAACCTCGCTCGGCGTCCACGACGTCAACGTTGTTGGCCACTTCGAACTCGACGGAGAATCGTCCCACGCTCTTTCCTGACTTGATTTTGGTGTTCGCCTTGGTTTTCATGCATCCCATTCTACTTCGCAGGGCGACCACTGGGCAACTGTGTCGAGCGGGGTGTGCCGGATCGCACACTATATGCGCAAACCGCATATCAGCGGAATATGACCGGCAACAAAGCCCGCGTGGGAAAAGCCCGTGGAATCGCGGGCCGTTGACGTCGTAGCGGCGAAATCGACGGAGCGTCGTGTTCGACGCGTCGAACGGCACGAATCTTGCTCCCCCCTATGGCTGAGCCAATGCCTTCCAGAGGATGAATTATGCCCGTCGTCTTGTCGTTCGATGTCACCGGGACCGAAGCCAATGAGACCGCGCGAGTCCGCTCGTTCTTCGAGCGATTGGGGTGGGAGGACTTGGGCGGCAACACGTTCCGCTACCCGCGGATCGGCATTTCGGGTGTTGGGTCGCCTCCTGAAGATTGGTTTAACCACGTCGTGCCGGCCTTGATGTTGTTTCGCGCTTTCGCGCTGGCAGCGCCGCACCGCGTGAATTCCGTCACGCTCGACGTCCACTCGTCGACCGGCTATCGCCGGGCCAGCGGGTTCGGCACGCCGCCTTTGGCGGCGGATGAAATCTCGCTTTTCGAGCCGCACCGGTTGGCTTCGGCGGCGCACGACTTCGCCGACGACGGCGCCTGGTCTGACCTCGAAGAATGGTTGGACGACGTCAGATTTCCACAACCGACGTCATAACTCGAGATTATTGCGAACCCGTCTCAATTGTTCGGCGTAATACAAGATGGAGAGGCAAACCGCCTGCCGAGGCGACGTGAGCCATCTTGGCAAGGCAAGGAAATGCTAGGAATTCATATCCTAGAGGAGGTGTCACATGTTAGGCACATTGGTTCCGCGTGTTGATCGACTCCCTCGGCCCTTTGCCCGGGTCGAACGCGAGTTCGAGAACCTGATGGACAGGATCATGGGATCCGACGAAGGGCGTTGGCCGGTTTGGGGCGGATTCACTCCGACCTTCAACCTGGCCGAGACCGAGACGCACTATGAAGTCACGATGGAACTGCCGGGCATGAAGCCGGAGGAGTTCAAGGTCGAGGTCAAGAACGGTGAGCTCTGGGTCACCGGCGAGAAGAAGGAGGAGAAAGAGGAAAAGGGGAAGACCTTCCATCGCATCGAGAGGACCTACGGCGAGTTCCGTCGCGTCATCCCGCTGCCAGGCACGGTGAACGAGGAGAAGATCGAAGCGGAGTACAAGGCGGGCGTGCTGAAGGTTTTCGTGCCGAAGACCGAAGCCGCCAAACCCCGGCACATCGAAGTCAAGGCGTGAGCGGGGGAAATCAAAGAGTGAGCGGGGGAAGTCAAGGCCTGCGCGGGGACAAGTGTCCGTCGCCCGGGTCGGTCTGACCCGAAATGAGGCAGGTCGAAAACGGCCCGACGATCCCACCCTGGGATCGCCGGGCCGCGTCGTTTCGTTGCCAAAGTGTGTCAGAATGGCAAAGTGTGTCAGGATGGCACGAGTGCGCGATATCGCACGCATGCGATCGCACCACGGGCGGGCGGCGCGGCGACCTCGTGGCGGTCATTTGCCAAGAATCGGCCGAAACCAACGCACGACGGACTGCGGAGCCTGCCCTTTCCCGATTTTCCAACGCACGGCGCGCGAAATGCTTTTACGTCTGATGCCGTCCGAAGAAACGGCGGATTTTCGCAATCAGAATAAAAGGACTCAAAGCAATGAACCTCGGTGAACAGTTTCGTAGCGAGGTGGTAACGGTCCGCCCCACGGACCCAATCGTGACCGCAATGAGGAAGATGAAAGATGAAAACGTGGGCGCAGTCGTCGTGACGGAAAAGCAGAAAGTCGTCGGCATTCTGACCGACCGTGATGTGGCCCTGGCCGTCACGTTAGGCGATGCCGATTCGGCGACCGCCGTCAGCAACGTGATGACGCGCGAAGTCGTCACGATCTGGGAAGACCAGGGTGTATTCAACGCGACCCAGTACATGCAAGGCCGCCAGATCCGGCGGTTGCCGGTCATCAACCGCGACAACAAACTGGTTGGCATGGTCACGCTCGACGACATGATTGGGCTGCTGGCCCAGGAGCTTTCCAACGTCAGTAAGGCCGTTACGCCGGTGTTGGCTGAAAAGGCCATGTAAGCAAACGTCAGAATCAAGGAAGGAGCGCTGTCATGGACATCCTCACCCGCGGCAATTTCGACCTCCTCCTCGCGAAGCGGGCAAGTTCCTGTGTCTCGATTTATCTGCCGATATTTCGCGGCACGGACGGACAACAAGGCCCGATCCGCCTGAAGAACCTGCTGGCCCAAGCCGAAGATTCGCTCATTGCCCGAGGGCAGTTCGCGCGCGAAGCCAGGGACTTGTTGCGTCATCCCAGGACGCTGGTCGCCAGCGACGCGTTCTGGAAGGACCAGAGCGAAGGACTGGCGCTCTTCATTTCACCCGGCGAGCTGCGCCGTTACCGTTTGCCCATGGCATTTGACGAACTTGCCGTTTGTGGGGAGCGGTTTCATCTCAAGCCGCTCTTGCCGTTGTTGTTTCCCAACGGCCGGTTCTTCGTGCTGGCGGCCAGCGAGAATCGGGTGCGGCTGCTACAAGGCACCCGTTGGTCGATCGCCGAGGTCGACGTGGCGGGCTTGCCCAAGAACATGGCCGACGCGCTCAACTTCGACCTGACGGGGCCGATGCGGCAATTCCACACGGCCATGGCGGGGGGCGCGCGGGGCGGTCAGCATGGCGACTACCATGGGGACGGCAGTTTTCTGGATAAGGCCAAAAAGGACCTGTTGCTCTATTTTCGCGAGATCGATCGCTCCTTGCACACATTGCTGCATGACGATCGGGCTCCTTTGGTCTTCGCCGGCGTCGACTACCTGTTTCCGATTTACCGCGAGGCCAACAGCTACCCCCATCTTGCCGAGCGGCACGTGGGCGGCAACCCCGACCAGTCCGCCGAGCGCCAACTGCATGACGCGGCCTGGGAGTGCGTCCGCGATGGTTTCGACCAGGCCCGGCAAACCGCGCTGGAGCAGTACGAGCGCTTGGCCGGCACCCACCAGGCATCCGACGACGTGCCCTCGGTCGTCGCCGCCGCGTTGGCAGGACAAGTTGAGACGCTGTTCGTCGACGCGCGGCGCCATCAATGGGGCCGCTGGGAGCCCGCTCGTAACGAGGTCCATCTCGACCACGAGCGTCAGCCACGTAGCGATGACCTGCTTGACCTAGCTGCCGCACAGACGTTGTCGCACCGCGGACACGTTTTCGCTTCCATCGACGACGACATGCCGGAGGGCGCGCCGTTGGCGGCCGTCTTCAGGTACTCTCTGGCGCCGGCCGCAACGCCGGTCAGCGCAACGCTTGTCAGTCGGGGTTAGGTCCGTTGGCCTCATCGCGGAACGATGAACGTGTGGTGGATCGTCTCTTGCTGGAAGCCGATCACCTCGGGAAAGCGCAGGCCGGGCAAAAGTTGCACAGCGCTCGACGGGGACAAGCCCTCGTTGTTCTACACAAGTATGGATGATTCGACCGCCCCCTCGCCGGCTTGCCCGGCAGGAGCGGAAAGTTTGATGGCTAAGCTAAGGTATCGCTCCGTATTATCTATCTCAACACACCGCCTCCCGTGGTCCGGCTCCACGCTGCCGCA
>DATLQY010001015.1:0-4498 GCA_035534975.1 Pirellulales bacterium | reverse complement strand
GTCCGACAACCGACCTATCACCAGAATGGCGGTCTAGGTAAAATCACTTCCGGGGGCGTCGTGCGCCATTGTGGTTTGTTCTATCTAAGGCTGCGCTAACATGTTGCGCTATTGGACCGCCGGCGAATCGCACGGCAGATCGCTTGTGGCGATCGTCGATGGGTTCCCCGCCGGAGTGCCGATTGAAACCGACTCGATCGACGTCGAGTTGCGCCGCCGGCAGGGTGGCTACGGCCGAGGGGGACGGCAGCGGATCGAGACCGACCACGTCGAGCTCAAAAGCGGCGTCTGGCAAGGTCAATCGCTGGGCAGCCCAATCGCGTTGGAGGTGGTCAACAAGGACGCCAAGCTCGAACGGCTCGGCGATCTCCAACGCCCGCGCCCCGGACACGGCGACCTCGCCGGCGCCATCAAATACCTGGGGTCGATCCGCGGTGTGCTGGAGAGGGCCAGCGCACGGGAGACGGCCGCCCGGGTGGCGGCCGGCGCCTTGGCCAAACAACTTCTGCGGGAGTTCGGTATCACTGCCTTTGGGTACACGACCGAGTTGGGCGGCGTCAGAATCGAGCCAAAGCCCGGCACGCTCGACCAGCAGCGCGCGGTGCGCGATTCGAGCGAACTCTACACTCTCAACCCCGATCAGGACTCGCAGCTCAAGGATCTAATCGACGAATGCTCCAAGGAAGGGGATACGCTTGGCGGCGTGCTCGAAGTCCGCGTCGAGGGGTTGCCCTTCGGGCTAGGCACGCACGCCCAATGGGACCGCAAGCTCGACGGCCGGTTGGCCCAGGCGGTGATGGCCGTGCAGGCGATCAAAGGTGTCGAGATCGGGCTCGGCTTCGAGGCCGCCCGTCGCCGCGGATCGCAGGTGCATGACCCGATCCATTACGATCCACGGCAAAAAGACTCGCCGAACCTGGGCTACGCGCGGCCGACGAACAACGCCGGCGGGCTGGAGGCCGGAATGACCAACGGCCAGCCGCTGGTGATCCGCGCCGCCAAGAAGCCGATCAGCACGTTGCGAAAGCCGCTCGAATCGATCAACCTGGCCACCAAGGAGACGGAAGCCGCCTCCTACGAGCGTAGCGACGTGTGCGCCGTACCCGCCGCGGGAGTGATCATCGAAAACGTCGTCGCTTTCGAGATCGCCGCCGCGCTGGTCGACAAGTTCGGAGGCGACAGCCTCCTCGAAATGAAGGCGCGCTGGAAGTTGTTTTTGGAAATGGCCCGAGAGAAGTGACACTCAATACTCACCTTGCTTCATATCCACGAAACCCTCCGACGCCGCATCTGCCGAACGGGCTTCTGCCTGTTTTGCGTATTGCCAACGGCAGGCGTGCTCGGCTATAGCGCGTCGCGCAAGCTCCCCTCGCACACGCGGCGGTGCGAGAGCGAGTTGGGCGAGTTGCTCGGCTTGCGGGCCAAGCTCGCGGTTGCCCGCTACCCGCGGCCGGGAGTGACGCTCTATGAGGGGCTGGAACTCGCCGATCCCGAGACGGGCGAGTGTGTGCTGCGCTGTCCGTGGTTGGAAATCGAGTCGATCGAAGGCCGTGTGGTGCTCTCGGCCACGCAGCCGGAGATCGAGATGGCCAGGTTGGGGATGGTCTGGGACTTGCTTATGCGGCGCTTGCGGCACGAGCTGGCGACCGACGGCGAGGCGCTGCTGACGCCCTGCCAGGTGACGCTGCGCGCATCTCGAGGCTCGCAGACCTATGAGGTCACGCAGGCCCTCCTCGAATCGGTCGATCAAGGGGAGGCGATCGAGATTCGCTTCCGGCCGGCCGGCGCCGACGAATCGGAAGCGGCCGATTTCCGCGTCGTGCGCGACCGTTCGGAGGCGACTCCGTTTACGCGATTGGAGCTAGAGACCTTTGGCGGCGAATTGCCCGTTTCGATCTTCACTCCGCTGGCCGACGTCGAAAGCTGGCTCGGGGGCGACGCGCGCTTCAGGGGTTCGCTTTGGGTCAGCCAGGCCGACGCCGGCTGGGAGGCCGACGTGATCGGCCGTTTGCTCGGCGTCGACCTGCAAACACTCGTCGGCGACCACTTCCCGCACCAGCTCGCCGGCGAGGCCGACATTGAAATCATCAAGGCGCTCATTCACCACGGTCGCCTGACCGAGGCGGCCGGCTCATTCTCGGCCGGGGCGGGCACGATCGGAACTTCGCTTTTGGACGCCGCCGTCGAATCGCTCGAATTCGAGCCGGGTAAGTTCAACCGGACACGAAAAAACGCCCTGGAGTTCGAGGAATTGGCCTTTCGCTTTCGAGTCGATGCCGGCGGTTTGGGCCTGGCCGGTGCGTGCCGTACAGGGCCGCGGGGTGGCGTCGTCGTCGGTCACAACGGCCGAGTGCTGCTCGCCTCGCCGCCCGAAGGCGCGATGCCGCCGGTGATCAGTTTCGTCAGGATGCTCGTGCCGCAAAGCGAGGTGCAAGTGCCCGCTACGCGAGAAACCGCCGGCCTGCTTCAAGTGCTCCCGGTGCCGCCGATCGTTCCACCCAAGAACGGCGCGAACGAGCGCCCGCCGGAGGGTCGGCTGCGGATGGCGCCGCCGCGCGAATAGCTGAACCAGACACGGTAGTGTGCAAGCAGCGCATGCGGTATAAAATGAATCAAGCAGGCCTACGACAATGCAATAGGATACCTCCCGTGCTTACTGCCCAATTCGTTTACGAATCCAGTGTGGTGGCCCTTCCCAAGTCGGAGCGGTTGAAATTAGCCGCCCTGATTCTGGAAGAATTGACGGCGACGGCCGCGCCGGCGCTCGATTTCAGCGATTCCTGGAGCGAAGAGGATCTGCGCGACCTGACGGCGTTCAGCGGGGAGCACGCGCACGAGCGCTACCCCGAGGAGACGGACCATGCATGACGCGGGCGACGTCGTGGTCGCTGATTTCCCCGGTGCAATGGGCGTCAAGCGCCGACCCGCCGTCGTTCTTTCCTCGTCCACGTACCACACCGTGCGTCCCGACGTGATCATCGGGCTCATTACGAGCCAGACGGCAAGTGCCGCCGGTCCCACGGATTATCTGCTTCTGGACTGGGCGGCTGCCGGACTGCGTCTGCCGTCTGGAAGCCAGCCTCATCGAAATGACCCTTCCCGACAAACCCCGCAGCAGCAAACAGCAGTACCGACTCACTCCCGCCGGCCGCGCCGCGCTGGGGTCACGCGCCACCGAATCCTGAACACGCCGAACGTCTGGCCGCGCGACGGGAGGGACACCACCAAGTCCTGTCACGCGCAGAAACGAGTCACCGACAACGACATCTTCGACAACCGACTGATCTTCGGGGATAACCTACTCGCGCTCCGAGCGCTGGAATCCGAGTTCACCGGTCAGTACGGCCGCCGAAGAATCTCGAATACGGATTTGAATTGCACGTCCGTTGCACCTGCTGCCAAGGCGTGCGCGTGAGCGCTCGCAAGCGCGGGACCGAAACGGCTGGGGTCGCAGTCCCAAAGCGGATGTGTAATGATCTCCACGTTGTTGCCGTCCTGACCGGCGACCAATCCGCCAAATTGAGTCGGCTGCAAGCCCACCGCGCGAAAGTACGGATCCGACGCGAGGATATCCATTCCTTGCCAGTACGGAACGGTAAAATCCATCGGAGCGCCCGGATCGAGGGCCAAGCGAGCCAAGTCCAAGGCAACTCTCCAGTCCAGAATACTGTGAAAGACCAAATTGCTGAAATCTCGCAGGCAATCCGGGCACGAAGTACGGCAGTCCGTTCGATGTGGATCACCTGCCAGAGGGCCGTAGAACACCTGACTTGCCTGACCGACGATGTACTCAAGTAAATCCTGTGCGACGGCAGGGTTCCCAAAAACGGAACTATACCCCGCTCCGTTTTCCAGGCTGTCCGAGATGAAGACCTGCCCGACAACCTGGCCGGATCGGTCCTGCATCACGCGAGTGCCCACTTTTATTTCGCGTTCATCAATATCGAGGCGCACCGCGATGGCGCGCCGCACGAGGTAACCGAACGAGAGAAGGGCGGCGCGGCCAGCCACAGTCAACGGTGAACATTTCACACCACTGGGCCAGTGGCGGATTCCCACGACCAACACGTCGGTTGGTTTGATCGATGCCAGGGCTCTCGGGTCGATCTGTCCGCCAACGGCCAGATCCAAGGCCGGATTGGTTCGCCCTGACCGGTCGAGGGCATCACGCGTCACCCACGTTGACCCTTGCGCCAGGCGCTCGAAGTCGAAGAACTTCCCATCATTGTCGTTGATGACATAGACCGTGTCCGTGCCGGACCAGACGTCGAAGTTGGCGCATGAGGTCATGGTAAGGGACTTGAAGCCAACACGTGGGTTCGACCCGCGCGGCGTCCACTCGAAATTCCCGTCGAAGTCGCGGCTACCCCCAAACCACGTTCGGAACCCCTTGGGCTCCGACACATTAATAATGCGATAGCCATGGGCTGGATCGTGGGCGGGCGTCGCCCCGCAGACGGGACAGATCGCAGACGGCGGGGTCGACGCGTCGACCGCC
>DATLQY010001014.1:0-3012 GCA_035534975.1 Pirellulales bacterium | reverse complement strand
TTTCAGCCGTTGTTGCGCACGGGTTTGCGTTTTCCCAAGGCGACGCTCACGGCCGTCGCCGCGATCACGCTGGCGGCCACGCTGCTTGGGCTGCGGCTGGGATCCGAATTCATTCCGCGGCTGGGAGAGGGAGCGATCGTGATTACGACGATTCGGCTGCCGGGCGTCAGCATGGCGGAGTCGCTCCGTTACGGCACTCGAATTGAACGGATTCTTAAGGAAGAGTTTCCCGATGAAATCGCGCAGATCGCGGGCTGGGCCGGCGCGCCGGAGATCGCCAACGACCAAATGGGGCCCGAGGTAACCGATGTTTTCGTGATCCTCACGCCGCGCGAGCGGTGGAAACATGCACGGACGCAAGAGGAACTGGTAACTGCCATGAGCAAGGTGACGGACCAGTTGCCTGGCATGCGCGCCGTCTACAGCCAGCCGATCGAAATGCGGATCAACGAAATGGACGCCGGCATCCGCACCGACATCGGCATCAAGCTCTTTGGGGATGATCTCGACGTGCTCACGGACAAAGCCGAGGAAATCGTCCGCGTCGTCAAAGGAATTCCGGGGGCCGCCGACGTCGGCGCCGAGGAGATTACCGGTTTGCCTTTGCTGCGAGTCACGGCCGATCGGCAGGCGCTGGCGCGCTACGGCGTGTCCGCCCGCCAGGTGCTCGACGCGATTGGAACCGTGGGTGGTATCAAGGTGGGCGAGATCCTGGAACCCGAACGCAGGTTTCCACTGGTCGTTCGCTTGCCGCTGTCGAAACGGGGCGATCCGGACGAATTGAAGAAGATTCTGGTCCCCACGGCGGCCGGTGAGCGGCTGCTGCTGACGCACCTGGCCCGTTTCGAGCGGACGAGCGGGCCGGCCACCATCTTGCGCGAATGGGGTTTGCGACGCATCGTGGTGCAGGCCAATATCCGCGGACGCGACATGGGCTCGTTCGTCGAGGAAGCTCGGCGCCGCATCGGCGAAAAGGTGCGACTGCCCGTGGGCTACTCAGTCGAGTTCGGCGGCCAGTTCAAGAACCTTCAGCGCGCCGAGCGACGGCTGTACTTTGTCGTGCCGGCGGCCCTGGCTCTGATCCTGAGCCTACTTTATGTGACGTTCTATTCGTTGCGTGACGCGTTGATGATATTCACCGGCGTGCTGTTCGCGCGGGTGGGCGGCGTCGTCGGGTTGTGGGTCATGGGGTTGCCGTTCACGATCTCGGCGGGCGTCGGCTTCGTGGCCCTCGCAGGCGCATCGATGCTGGAAGGGCTGGTGTTGGTCAGTGCGATCCGCGACCGCATGGCGCAAGGCATCTCCAAACGCGATGCGATTGAAGAGGCTAGGCTGACGCGGCTTCGGCCCGTGTTGATGACGGGGCTCGTGGCGGCGCTGGGGTTCGTGCCGATGATGCTCTCCTCGGGGATCGGCTCCGAAGTACAGCGACCGCTGGCTACCGTCGTCGTGTTTGGAATCGCCTGCGATACGTTCTTGACGATGCTGGCCCTGCCGGTAATGTATCTGTTGTTCGGCATCTCACGTCCTGCATCTGCCCACTGACCCTGCCGTTGGCGTTGGGCGGCTGTCCGAATGTCAAATCGACCAACTGGCACCATAAATCAACGTCTTCGCGCCGAGAGCGATGACGGCGGCGAGGAAGATCCGCCGCAGCCAGACATTGCTCAACCTGCGGGTCAAGATCGCACCCAGGATCGCGCCGGCGAAGGAGGCGCCGCCAAGAAGGAAACCGACGTTCCAGTCGATGAGACCCTGTCCCGCGAAGACCGCCGTCGCGACCAGCGAAGAGGCGAAGTTCAAGATTTTCGTCGTCGCCACCGCCTCGACGAACGTCATGCGAAACAAGGCCACATAGGCGACGGTCAGGAGGGCCGCGTAGCCGCCACTGAAAAACCCACCGTAGACGCCGAGAAGACACTAACCCGCCGCGCAAGCAAGGTGAGGAACTTGCTTGCGCCGCGGTTTCAGCCAATCCCACGACCGAGGAGCAAGCGGCACGCCCGCACCCTGACGGTTGTTTGGGAAAGGCGGTTAGTGTAAACCCATGAATGAAATCATCGGAAAGCGGAGCTCGTGAGAATTCCGCCCCGTTTGCGCACGGGCTATTCCAACAGTTTGGGCACGTCGGCGATCACGGCCGCGACGCCCTTCTTGTCGAGCGCGCCGGCCTCGAAAACGTGATTGGCCTTCACTTTCCGGCCGATGTAGAGCATAACCGTCACTTCAGCCTCCGGATGGATGCCGAAGTTATCGGGGCCGTTCGTGAATTCCACCGGAACGACGACCGGCAGGTTCGCGATCTTGTTGTCGTCGGCGAACTTCTTGGCGTCCGTTTCCAAGGTCTCCCGGTCCTCACCGAGCAGGTTGACGAAGGCCGACAGCTTCTTGTCGCCGTGTTTCGCAACCAGCTTATCGACTTGCTTGACCAAACTGGCCAAGGCCGCGTCTGATTTTCGAGCGAAAATCATGACGACGGGCTTTCCCCCGTACATTCAGCGATAGCAAAGTTGTTGCCCCACCGACACGCCGTCGTCTTCGACGCCGCCACACTTGATGACGTCGAAGGCGCCGACCGAATCGCCGATCTGCAGGCCGCTCTTCAGGCCCTTTTCACCGGCGCCTTTTTCACCGGCGATGGCCGCGCAAGCCACGAGCGCCACCGCGGCGCCGCACCTCATGAGCATTTTCATTGACCCAATCTCCTTTTTCCAAGCGTTCCGTCAAACAAGACCTCTTGAGATTAGAGCGGAAGACGCGGCGCCTTGAACCCCTATAATGTTGATACTTGCTGAATGGATCATAAGTTCTCGTTATGACCGCTCCCTGGCGGACCATCGGCCCCGCGTCGGTTGATCGGGTACGGGCCGAGGTCGCGGTCGAGCGGCAAGGTAAGCATGGAGAACAAACCTAGGGCGCGAGTGCCGCGAATCTGGGCCAGCCCGATCGTCATGCCGCCGTGCCCCTCGCTAGGTTGCGCCCGGTAGGTGCCGAACACGAAATCCCACCAAG
>DATLQY010001013.1:0-15931 GCA_035534975.1 Pirellulales bacterium | reverse complement strand
GCGGTGCCCCTGCGTCGGGATGAACGTGCTATCGCGCGTGTCGTGGACCAGCGAGAGAATGCTCGTGTAGAGGGCATTGTGACCGAGCACGGCGGCCAGTTCGGGGGGCGTCGGCACGAACGGGTTGTAGATCCTGACGTCCTCACCCCCAAGCGATAGGTTCGCCGACAAATCAGGCGTGAGCTGGTAGCCCCAGCTCACTCGGCCGCCGGCCCGTTGTTCCGTCCAGTCGAGGAAATAACGGTTGAAGTACGACGCGCTGATACTGAAGTTGATCTTGGTGTCCCAGAGATAGGGATTGCGAAACGTGAAGCCGTACCGCGATAATTGCGTGCCGGGCATGGCCTCGATGCGGAACTGCTGCCCGGCTCCGCGGAACGCCGTGGCGTTGCGGATGTCCTCCACGCTGTTCGGAACTTTCCGCCAGTCGAAGTTCTGTTCGTCGAGCGTGATGTTGCCGAGCAAGCCCGCGTTGGAGTTCACGCCCACGCCGAACATCACGTGTCCGGTTTGCTTCTCTTTCACGATCACGTCGAGCGGCACGGTGGGCAGGGGTTCCTCGCCGCCATTCAGCAACGGATTGGGTGGAAATAAGTCCCCCTCGTTGTCATAGCCGCCTGGCGGAGGGGCGGCGCCTCCCAGGCCATTGCCGGGAGGAGGAAGCTGGTCGATGGGCGGCTGGCCGGAGGGCGGATTGAACACCCGGCCGCCATTGTCGCCCGGTTGAGAATAGGGGCCACCGGGTTGTGGATAGCCTTGTTGTGGGTTGCCCTGCTGCGGATATACGTAGCCTCCGGGGGGCTGGCCGAAGCCACCTGGGCCGCCCTGCGCGTTCACCGGCCGGCCGGCCGGGTCGGTATTTTGCGCCGGCATGACATACCCGTTGTCGCGCGGGTCGGCCGACTGAAAGCGCGTCCAGGTTTTGCGGCCGGCGGCGGCCGGATCGGTGCGGCCCATCGGCACTTGTCCCACGTCGCCGGTCGAGCCCGCCGCGCGGCTTTGCGCGCGCACGGACTTGCTCGGCGGCGTGGTCCGGCTGGGGAGGCGCCGGGGTGGAACCGTTTGGTCGTAAGCCGGCGTCATTTGCCGCGGAGCGACATTTCCGTCGTCGGTTTGGGCCGCGGCCTGGCGGCACAGGCACTCATCGCCAGCGCACAGAAAAGCGCAGACCGCCAGGCGCCGGAGGGCCCGCGCGCCGCGCCGAGCGGCGCCGTGCGTGTCCATCGTTCGGCGGGCCAGCGCTGGCTGCATGCTCAAGGCTTCCCCCGGCCTGTGTTAGGGCGTTTCGAGAGGTAGCCGCGGCCGCCAAGGTGCGGCTGCGCAGGAGTGCGCCGGTCGGCGCCAGGCATTCGAGCAGCCTTAGGGGCCATCGGCGTGGCGAGCTCGGGTCCGTCGGGGCTTTGCGCGCGAAATCCGCGAGGCTGCCCGCGATCAAGTTCCTCAAATGGAATCTGGGGTTCGTCGTATTTGATGGTCGGCTGATCGCCCTCGGCGGGATTGACCATGAACAGGCCGGAAGCCCTCAAACGCCGTTCGCTCGCCTCGATTTCTCGGACGTTCATGATGTCGCCTGGGTGGATCGAGAGGCGGTTCAAGATCGTGTTGCGGCGGGTGTGGGGGTTCTCGCCCAGGATCTTGATGTTGATCGGTCCCACCGCGTAGCGCGCGCCTTCCTCGATCTTGTAGACGATGTCCAGCTCGCCCGGCTCTTCCTGAAACACCGTCTTGTAGTCGATCTTCGCGAAGACGTACCCCTTGGCGCCGTATTTGTAGCGCAAGTCACGGAC
Organism: Pirellulales bacterium; assembly: GCA_035534975.1. Lineage (GTDB taxonomy): Bacteria > Planctomycetota > Planctomycetia > Pirellulales > JAICIG01 > DATKSN01. The sequence goes on along the minus strand of DATLQY010001013.1, from coordinate 14,144 downwards.
GTCGCGAGCCAATTTCGCCTGATCGAAGAACTGTTCCTCCTTGAGGTTCATGTCCGTTCGCAACTCTTCCTCTGTGAGCTTTTCGGTCCCGGCCAGGACCAACTTACGGACCACGTAACGCGGACCTTCTTCGATCACGAAGTTCAGCGTCAGCCACTTCTGTTGTTCGTCGAAGATCAGCTCCCGGCCGATCTTGGCCCGGAAGAACCCCAGGCCGCGGTAATACTCGTACAGCTTTTCAACGTCCCCCTCGATCTTGTTCGGATCGACCTCGCCTTTGAACAGGTGTAGTATCGGGGGCTTCGATTCGATCTGCGTTTGGAGCCGGCCGTCTGAGGCGATCGTGTTTCCTTGAAACGTGACCTTCTTGACTTTTTGCTTTTGCCCTTCGTTGACGAGGAACACCACGCCGCGGTCTTTGGGCTTGTTCCCCTCGATGATCTCGACCTTGGCGCGGACATAGCCCTTTTCCTGGTAGTACTCGAGCAGCTTGGCTTTCGCCTCGCCGACCGCCGAGGCGTTCAAAGGGTCGCCGACCTTGAGGCTGACCTTCTTTTCCAGCGTCCTCTTCTTGATCGTGTTGCCAAAGAATTTGAGGTACTTGATCGTGGGCAGCTCGACCACGTGGTAGATCACCCGAACGCCGTTTTCGCCCACCCGCTCGAACGTGGCGACCGGCGTGAGAACCAACTTCGAATCGTACAGGCTTCGAACATCCTTCTCGACCAGGTCGCGGTCGATGGTCCGGCCGACGCGCGTGCGAATGCGGCGCTGGAGGCGGCGTAACGATTCCTCGCTCTTGTGCCCTTCGACGCGGACGTCGACGACCATTTCCCTACCGGTCAATCCTTCCGGCGAGACGATCGTGGGCAACGTCGCCAGACCTGGCGACGGCCCCCCCCGATTGATCGAGCCCGGCATGTTTTCCGGCCGTGGTCCATCGTCGTCTTTCTTGTCTTTTGCCAATGGACCGCGATTGCGATCGAGCAACGTGCCTGGGGCCGGCGTCGTTGACATTCCTTGGGACCCCGGCAGCGGTCCTTGAAACGGCATCCCGATCGGACCTTGAGACGGCATTCCGCCCGCACCCTGCATTCCCGGCATGCCCTGGAGCGGCGGCAGCGTGCCTGCCCCCGTGGTGCGTTCGGGACCCTGGAATTGAGCGGCGGCCGGCATGCCGCAAGCAAACGCCACGCAACACGCGGCGAGGCCGGCGCGAACGAGTCGGTACCGGTCGAGGCGCAGATTGGCCATCAGGGCGGTTCCGTGGTGGACGAATTGGTAGAAGAAGAGCAGCGCGACTGGGCCGATCCCAGCGCCGCGACGACCTCAAGCGGGCTTGCAACTTGAGACAAGCTCGCGATCGGGCGGCGCGGGCGCAATCGGTCCGCAATCGGGCCGGGTACAGATACCGGAAGTGGTCCGGTGTTTCAAGCCGAATTCGCTTGGAAGTGGCTGGTCCGCGGTGGCGCGCGGCCAATCCGCCGTGGCAGTCGGGGGGCGTAAACCCCCTGTTCGACTTGCCTCAACGGCGAATCGTCAGGATGAGGGGGGCTTGGAAAGGATGGGAAGGTCGGGTCAACCTTCGGCGGCTGGTCGGGGCCTTTTGCCAAGGCCACGGGTGTCCTTGGGCTCCAACCGGCTGGCACGCAGGTTTTCGCGTTGGATGGCCTCGTACACCTCCTGACGGTGAACGGGGATTTCCGAAGGCGCGTTGATCCCCAGCCGGACCTTGTCTCCGCGAATGTCCACGATGGTGATCACGATGTTATCACCGATCATGATGCTTTCGTCGCGTTGTCTCGACAAGACCAGCATCGATGGCTCCTTCGGCGCTTGCGGGTGGTCAGGCGCTTTTCTTGAGGGGGGCGGGAATCGTGGACAATTCGAATTGCACGGGCTGGTCGCCGTTGGCCACCACCTGGCGGCCCAGCCGCGACTGAAGGTTGACCACCACAGGCGCCTTCAAGTTCATCGTAATCGCAGACTCGTGTTTGCCGACGATCACCAGCACTTGCGCCGTCTTGACGTCGCCTAGTTCCAGTGCTGTCAACTCGCTGCGAAACACCCGGAACTGGTAATCCGGTACGAAGCGACGCGGGCTGACCACGGCCATCGCCACCTCGGGGCGGGTCGTGCTCTGCAGCCAACCCAGGGCGTCGTTCTGCGCGTCGGCCAACAACACCCAGGCGCGGCAATCTTCCATGCCTAATAATCCGGCTGGGAAATGGATGACGTCATCGGCCTCGATGTCGAGAGGTCCAAAACGGGTAGTCCTGATTTGCATACGGCAGGCCTGCCTTCCGTGGGGTGCCCGGATGGTATGGCGATCCGCTCCGGGAGCGCACATTGGGTACATCGGCCACGCGGACGTCGAAAAACGAGAAAAACCACGCCTGATGCAATAAGCGAACACAAAAACCGAAGGGGAGCCGACAGGAAGAGTGACGCCTTAACAAGGGGGATGTGGGGATAAAGAGGGAATGTGGCGATGAAGACGGAAGAATGGCGGATGTAAGCATTGACTCTGGCTTGCCAAACGGCGTATGATCCCGCCCAAACGCCATCGGGTCGGCGCCGGTGCCACGTCCAACCCCTTCGGAATCTCGCAAAGTGAATATCGCCCTGCACGCGACGCGGATGGGTTTCCCACGGCTGGCAGCGGATACCGTTCAGAGGGCCCACCTCATCGGCCTGGCCGGCAGCGGCATGCAGGCCCTGGCCGAATTACTGCTCGAGCGGGGCTGGTCTCTCACGGGTTCCGATCTCGACCCAACCGGCGCGGCCTGGCTTGCGGCGGCGGGGGTGCGGATCGGCACCGGGCATACCGCCGAGCAGGTGCCGGCCGACTGCGATCTGGTGATCTACAGCGACGCCGTACACGAGAGCAACTGCGAACGTCGCCGCGCGACGGAGCTCGGTTTACCTCAACGCAGCTATCCGAGCATGTTGGGCGAACTGATGGCGGGCCGTTTCGGGTTGGCCGTGGCCGGCACGCACGGCAAGAGCACGACCACCGCGATGGCGGCCGAGGTGCTCGAATTGGCCGGCTTCGCGCCATCCGTCGTCGCCGGAGGCACGCCACTGGGTCGAAACTCCGGAGGTCGCCGCGGACGCGGACAGTTTGTCCTTGTCGAGGCCTGCGAATATCGATCGAATTTTCTGCACCTCAAACCCCGAATGGCCGTGGTGCTGGGAATCGAACCGGACCACTTCGACTGCTTTCCTACTTGCGAACCATTGGAAGCGGCGTTTGCCGCGTTCATTCGCCGTCTGCCCGCCGACGGTCTGGTGTTGGCCAACGCAAGCTGCGCGGCGACGCGGCGTGTCGTGGCGGGCGCAGCGTGCCGAATCGCCACGTTTGGCGTGGAATCGGCCGCCGATTGGCAAGCCAAAATCATCCGCTCGATCCGCGGACGTTACGTCTTCGAAATCACCCGCCGACGTCGAAGCCTTGGCACCGTGGCGCTGGCCGTCCCGGGACGGCACCAGGTGCTCAACGCGCTGGCCGCGGCCGCGCTGGCCGGGGAGTGCGGCGCGAGCGACACGGACATCGTGTCTGGATTATCGCGGTTTGGGGGCTTACGGCGGCGGTTCGAAGTCGTCGGAAATGCGCGCGGCATCACCCTCTTGGACGACTACGCCCATCATCCCACCGAGGTCGCGGCGACCCTGGCCACGGTTCGCGAAACGTACCCGGGCCAACGTGTCTGTTGCGTCTTTCAGCCGCACCAGGCTTCGCGCACCAGGTTTCTGCTGGACGAATTCGCCGCCAGCCTGCACAATGCCGATGTTGTGGCGGTAGCCGATGTCTTCCCGGCGCGCGAAGTCGTGACCGGGTCGGACGCGGAATTGGCCTTGGAATTGGCCTCGCGCGCACGTGCGGGGGGAGGGATGGTGTTGACGGCGCACGACACAAACGGCATCTTGGAGCAGGTATCCACGGCCCTCGTTCCCGGCGACGTGCTGATCACACTGGGGGCGGGAGACATTCGGAAAGTTTGCGATGCATTTGCTCGACGACTTCGGACCCATCGTGCGGCAAGCTGAACCGCTGGCTCCCCACACCTGGTTTCAACTCGGAGGAGCGGCCGAGTTCTTTGCCGAGCCGCGCGACGCCGACGAGCTCGCCTGCCTGCTCCGCCGCTGCCGGGAAGAGGAAATGCCAGTCCGGCTTCTGGGAGGTGGCTCCAACGTACTCGTGCGCGACGAAGGAGTGCCCGGCGTCGTGATCCACTTGAGCGCGCCGGAATTCGCCAAGATCGAAGTTCATGGCCAGTTGGTCACCGCGGGCGGAGGCGCCAAACTGGGGCACGTGATTTCGTCATCGGTCCGCGAAGGGTTGGCGGGGTTGGAAACCCTGGTGGGCATCCCCGGCACCATCGGCGGCGCCCTGCACGGCAATGCCGGTAGTCGCGGCGGCGATGTCGGACAATGGACCAGCCGCGCCACGATCATGACCGCCTCGGGCGAAGTCGTCGAACGCACTCGCGACGAGTTGGTGTTTGCCTACCGCCAGAGCAGCCTTGATGAGTTGGTGATCCTCTTCGCCGAGTTCCACTTCGACCGGGAAGATCCCGATGAACTGACCAAGCGGATGCAACAGCAGTGGATCGTCAAGAAGGCCAGCCAGCCCTTGGCCCACCAATCGGCCGGTTGTATCTTCAAGAACCCGCGCGGCATGAGCGCCGGCATGCTCATCGAGCAGGCCGGCTTGAAGGGCACGCGCGTCGGCGGCGCCGAAGTCAGCGACCGACACGCCAATTTCATCGTCGCCGAACCCGGCGCTTCCAGCCAGGACGTCCTTCGGCTCATCGAGCTGGTGCGCAGCCGCGTCGCCGACCGGCTGACCGTGGAACTGGAGTTGGAGATCGAGGTCTGGTAAGACCCAATGTCGCCGTCACGGAGGATGGTCATGCGCGTCGAACGAGCTGATGGCGCCCTGCACGTCGCGGTGCTGGCCGGGGGCGATTCCGCCGAACGCGAGGTGAGCCTGGCGAGCGGGCGGAACGTGGTGGCCGCGCTGGCCCAGCGCGGACACGACGTCGAGTGGCTCGATCCCGCATTACGCGATCTGGCTTCGGTTCCCTGGGACCGTTTCGACGTCGGTTTCGTCGCGCTGCACGGCGGGGCGGGCGAAGATGGACGCGTGCATGCCCAACTGGAATCGTGGGGCGTGCCGTGTACCGGCAGCGGCCCGGTCGCCGCGAGTTTGGCCATGAGCAAGTCGGCCTCCAAGACGCGCATGCTCGCCGCCGGTGTGCCGACACTGCCCTACGTGAGCTTCGCGGTCGACGAACCACGGTCCCTCGTCGCCGAGCGTGTCGCCGAGTTGGGTTATCCGACGGTGGTCAAGCCCGACGCCCAAGGGTCGAGCCTGGGAGTCGGCTTCGCCGCGGACGCCGGCGAGCTGGCCGTCTGCATCGATGCTGCCCGTTGCTTTGGCACACTGATGTTGGCCGAACCTTGGATCGACGGCCGCGAATTCACGGTGGCGGTGCTGGGACGCGAGCCGTTGCCGGTTCTGGAAATTGCCACGCCGCGTGGGCTGTTCGATTACGAGGCCAAGTACCGGTGTACGGCGACCGAGTACCGCTTCGAAACCGGCTTACCGCCGGAGATCGTTAACCGAGTGCGAAGCGCCGCAACGGCGGCCGTCGAGGCGCTGGGCACGGCGGGCTTGGCGCGGGTCGACCTAATGCTTTCGCGAGTGGGAGACCCTTGGGTGTTGGAAGTCAATACCGTGCCGGGCATGACCGACCATAGCCTGGCTCCCATGGCCGCAGCGCGGGCCGGACTGACCTTCGCCGACTTGTGCGATTGGATGCTGCGCGATGCCCTCACCCGTGCAGACCGCCGCGACCAACGCATTGGCGGCGACGTTGTACTTCGCGCGGCCGACAACGAGACATCTTGCCAGGATATCGTGGTGGCTGGCGGCAGAGCCTAAGCGATGCCCCGGCTCCGCACGTAGAACGGAATTTATTCCGTTAGAAGGCGAAAACGGAATGAATTCCGTTCTACCTGACCACGGACCGACACGAACATGACAAAATCCAAATCACGGACCGAGACTAAGTCGCGCTCCGAAAAGCCGGGTGCTTCCGTTGGAACCGCGCCGGTCAAATCTGCCAAGGTCAGACGGCGAGGGCCGCGCGCCCTTGTGCTGGCGACCTTGGCAGCCGGCTTGCTGGGGGCCGCGGGCTACGCGATCTGGCAATCGGTGCGCGAGCATGTCTACCGGTCGTCGCACTATCACCTCTCGCTCGACGATATCATCGTAACGCCTCGACCCGAGTGGATTCGCACCGACATCAAATCGGAGGTCGTCCGCGACGCCAGCGTCGACGGGCCGCTGTCGGTGCTCGACCAACGGTTGCTCCAACGTTTGCGTGAGGCGTTTGCCCTTCATCCTTGGGTGGCCAAGGTCGAACGGGTGGCGAAGCGCAGCCCCGCGCGGGTCGAGGTCGATCTTGTTTATCGCTGCCCGGTTTGCATGGTCCAGGTGCCCGGTGGACTGTTCCCGGTTGATGCCGAAGGCGTGTTGCTCCTGACTGCCGACTTCTCGCCGCAGGAAGCCAGCCGCTACCCGCGTCTTTCCGGCATCCCCTTGTCGACGGCGCCACCGCCCGGCGTACGCTGGCCTGATGAGCGCGTGCTTGGCGGCGCCGAGATCGCCGCCGCGCTCGGCGACGTGTGGTACGAAATGGAGTTGCACCATATCCAGCCCACCCTGGACTCGACCGACGACGGTCGTGGTGGTCCGGATTACGAAGTCGTCACACGTCACGGCACGCGGATCGTATGGGGAGCGGCCCCTGGCGCAGACGACTCCGGCCGCACCGCCGCGGCCGACAAAGTCGCGCGGCTCAAGCACTTCTTCGCCGACCATGGCACGCTCGAAGGGGTGCGCGGCTCGCAAGATCTCGATCTGCGCGACGGCACCGAAGTGCGTGTCACACCGCACACGGCCATGCAACCGGACGAAGACGCGGAGTTCTAGTCGTAGCAGCTAGGCAGCCGCCCAAAGAACGTACCCGACCAGAAGTGCCAGCCCGGCCAGGGGATAGACATCACTAAAGCGATCGCGCGATGGCTCGTTGGAAGTCGTCGACATGCGGAGTCTCTCCAAGTGTGGTGCCCGACGGGGGTTCATCTGCGCCGCTGCCTTCAACATGACGATAGGTAATTATCGGCAGGCCCAGTCAAGAATTGAAGACGCCGCCGGGAGACCGTCGAATCTTGCCCCGCCGTGCGCAATCGTCACAGGCGGTGGATCCTGCCAAAGGCCCCCGACGGTCAGTCGCAAGGGTGAGCGCCGACGATGTCCCAGTCGACCTCGACTCCCAAGCCAGGCCGGTCGGGGATCGTGGTCAAGGGGCCCTCGATCGGGATCGGCTGCCGTGCGATCGAAAACTCGTGGTACTCGGGACCGAGAATGTCGCCGGGGTACTTTTCCACCTGCATGTTGCGACAGGCGACGATCAGGTGCCCCATCGCGGCCGTGGCGACGTCCAACTCGAGATTCGAGCCGATCGAACAGGCCACCCCGTGCGCCGCGGCGAATTCGGCGATCGCCAGCGACTTGGCGATGCCGCCGTTCTTGCCTGGATAAAGGCTGATCACGTCGCAGCACTCATTGCGCAGCAATTCCTGGGCATGCACCAGGTTGAAACAGATGTCGTCGGCCATCACTTCCGGTTCGATCGCCCGGCGGACCTGGGCCAAGGCGGCATAATCGCCGTCGGGCGTGGGCTGCTCGACCAGGCCCACGCGGCAATCGCCCAACTCGCCGACGCAAGCAATGGCCGTCGGGGCATTCCAACCGCAGTTGGCGTCGATTACCAGATTGGGGCCGGGCCCCGCCGCCTCGCGCACCGTCCGCACCCGCTCGACGTCGCGCGCCGGATCGGTGCCGACCTTGACCTTGAGTGTCGTGAACCCAGCCGCCACCAGCTCGCGGGCGCGGCGCGCGGCGCGCTCGGGTCCATAGGCGCCCATCGAAAAGCGGCTGCGGATCGTAAGCGGCCGAACGGCCCCGCCCAGTAATTCATACACCGGCTTGCCGGCGGCCTTGCCACGGATGTCCCAGCAGGCCATCTCAATCGCCGACTTGGCGAACCAATTATGGGTCGCGATCCGATCCAACCGCCGGGCGACGGCGCCCACGTCGCCGGGCTCCATGCCCAACAGGGCCGGCGCGAACAGTCGATCGATGAGCGCCTGCGCGCCCCAAACCGTCTCGCCGCTCCAGAGCGGCGAGACCGTCGCTTCGCCAGCGCCTTCAATGCCGGAGTCGGTGAGCACCCGCACGAGCAAGTACTCCGAAACGGTATGTTCGCCAAGCGCCGTGATCATGTGCCGTTCGGGCTTGAGCGGCACGCGAACGGGATACGTTTCGACGGCGACGATCTTCATGAGTTTCGGGTCAATACGGGAAGGGTGAATCGAACATGCCGAACGTGAACTTTTTTTGATGGGATGATGGGATCTCCACATCCTACTCTATCTCACCTCCTCACCTCCTCACCTCTTCACCTCCTCACCCGCCGCCTTCACCGATCGGCCTTTGCCCCCAGGGAATCGGCATCGTGGGCGGCGTGCGGTGGCGATCGCGGCGCTGGTCCTTGGGCCGGTCCTTGAACCAGGTGATGAACCGCGAAAGTTGTTTGACCGCCTCCTCGTAGGCCTGTCGTCCTTTTTCGGCCGTGGCCAATTCCGCCTCGCCGAGCACGCCGGTTTCCGAGTAGCTGCTGGTCCAGGAGACGATCGTCGCCGGCCCGGCGGCGAAGAGATCGACCCAGTTGAAAGGACTGTGCTCCTTGTTGAAGCTGACTTCGCCGCTGGCGATCTGGTCCTTGCGGACGTTGTCGCCGTCGAGATGGAGGTAGAGCGAGGTCTCCAGCTCGCAGGCATGGGCGCAGCCGCCGGGGAACTTGCTCTGCCGCCAGCGAGGAAGGAACTCCTTGTCGACCGTCAAGAGTTGCCACCATGCCGCGAGGATGCACTCCGCGTCGGTTTCCAGGTTCGTCCGCCGGGCGACCAGGTCGAGGTTCGGCATGTTCGACCCATGACCGTTGAGCAGGACGATCTTCTTGAAGCCGTGGTAGGCCAGCGATTTCGTGATGTCGAGCACGTGGTGCATGAAGTGCTCGAAATCGTTGTTGATCGTACCCGGAAAATCCATCACGTGCCCGGTGTATCCATAGCAGACGGTCGGCAAGATCAACATCTTGTCGGGCACCTGTTGGCCGGCACCGCGGGCGATGCCGGTCGGGCAGACGATGTCGACGTCCAGCGGCAGGTGCGGTCCGTGTTGCTCGACCGCTCCACAGGGGACCACGCAGACCTTTCCCAGTTCGATGGCGTCGTTGATTTCCGGCCAGGTCAGCTTTTCGTAGCGGTACTCGGATTTGGCGCGGCTGGTCATGGGAGTGGTAGGATGAAGGATGAAGCGGTCCCAAAAATGTCGGTTACGGCGATTCGTGAGCAATTCGACAGTCGCGCTCGCACAAACCTTCGGAATTCTTCCAGATTTCGCTACCCCAATGGTGCTCATTGCCCACGAAGGACGAAAACTTTCATCCTTCATCCTTCATCCTTCATCCTTCATCCTTCCCCGTGGCGGATCTCGACGATCTCGAACTTCATCGTCCCCTTGGGCACCGCGATCTCGGCTTGCTGGCCGACCTTTTTTCCCAAGAGTCCCTGCCCCAGCGGGCTTGTGATCAGGATCTTGCCGGCGTCGTAGTCTTCTTCGCCCGCTCCGACCAACGTGAACTCCTCGGTGTCGCCGAAATCGAGGTCCTTGACGACCACCGTGACGCCGAACACGACTTCGTCCTTGGGCAGGGTCGAGGCGTCGACGATGTGCGCCCGGCTGAGCTTGTCGCGCAGCAGGTTGATCTTGGCTTGGAGCATACCCTGCGACTCGCGCGCGCCGTGGTACTCGGCGTTCTCCTTGAGGTCGCCCGCGCCGCGGGCCTCGGCGATGCGTTCGGCCACCTTGGGCATTTCCACCTGGTCCATGTGGTCCAGTTCGGCCTTGAGCTTATCGTAGCCGGCCCGCGTCATCGGCACCATGTCGGACATTGTCGTTGTCTCCCCTGAGAATCAAGTTTTGCCGGGCGTGCGGTCTTCCGGCAGATAGAGCATCCGTCCGCAACTCTGGCAGCAGACCACCCGGTTCATCATCAGCGAGCTGATCAGGTTGGACGTGATATGGTGATTGCAACCGCCGCACGATTCGCCGTCGACCTGGGCCATGGCGTCGGGACCCTTGCTCTTGACGATCCGCTGGTACGCCTCGCGAAAATCGGCGGGTAGTTGGCCCTCGACCTGCTTCAGCTCGGCCGAGAGACGTTTGACGTCGTCGTGCAACAGCCCTTGCTGGTCGCGGACCTGCTGTTGGGCCTTGGCCAATTCGTCCTCGGCCTTGGCCAGCTTCTGTTCGGCCTCGGCCAGTGTCGGCACGAAAGTGTCGATCTTTTCCAGCGCCTCGAGAATCTCGTCGGCCAGCACGCTGTTGGCCATTTCGTCGGCGGCGATCTGGTCTTTGAGGGCCTGGTACTCGCGATTGCTCTGGGCCGCGTTGAGCTTGATCTTCAACTCGTGAATCTTGCTCTCGCCGCTCTTGAGCAGGAGTTGTTTCTGGTCGGCGCCCACGCGTGCGCTCTTGTGGTCGGCCTTGAGCTGGGCTAATTCGACTTCGAGGCGGGCCACGTTCGCCTCGCGGGCCTTGATCTGCTTGGGACCGCGGTCGAGCCGCTCGCCCAGGTCGCCCAATTGGCGTTGGATGCGGTGCAACTCTCGGAGCACGGTGGTCGTGACCGACATGGATTTACCTCATCGCCTCTGGACCTTGCATAAGCAACCGCCGTCAGGACGGCGCGAAAACTTCCCCGCGTGGAGTATAGAATAATCCAGCGCCGGCGGCTACCGTCCGCGCAAGATCTCGCGGAGCACGACTTGGATTTTCGGCAATTCGTCGCGCCAAAGCCACTGGGGCTTCAGGTAGAACCCTCGCAAAACGCCGGACGTGATTTTGCCGCGAAGTTCCTGGATGGGCTGGAAACCCCGCGGGCCGGGGCAGACCCTGGCCATGAACGATTTTCCATTTCAACCAGCCAGTTGGCCCAGGCGATTCCTCGGTACGCGGACTGTATGCCGCGAACGGGGCATCGCTGACGCTCTGCACCAGCCACCTTTGCCCTTGGGGCAGGTTTGTAATCTGCAATGGACTATGGCAGGTTGGAAACCTGCCCCACGACGCTTGCGGATTCGCCGTAAAAAAAACCGCTGGTCCCACGGGACCAACGGTTTCAAAGGTCGTGCGCCGAGGCCAGTTCTCGGCCTAGATCGCGATCCCTTCCAAAAAACCCTCAAGCTGCTTGCTCCGCACCGGGTGCTGTAGCTTGCGGACCGCCTTGGCCTCGATCTGCCGCACGCGCTCGCGAGTGACTTTGAAGATCCGCCCGACCTCCTCCAAAGTGTACGTGTAGCCGTCGCCCAGCCCGTAACGCAACCGGATGATCTCGCGTTCGCGGTAAGTCAGCGTCTTCAGCAGACCTTCGATTTTCTCGCGCAGCATCTCTTGCGAGGCGGCCCTGATGGGGCTTTCGGTGCTGCTGTCCTCGATGAATTCGCCAAAGGCGCTGTCTTCGCTCTCGCCCACCGGCCGATCGAGACTCACCGGGTGCCGGCCGATGTTCAGCACGCGGCGGGTTTCCTCGACGCTGATGTCGGCCGCCAACGCCGTCTCCTCGGTGGTCGGCTCGCGGCCCAACTCCTGCAACAGCCTCTTGGAGACGTTCCGCAGCCGCGACAAGACATCGATCATGTGCACCGGAATGCGGATCGTGCGCGCCTGGTCGGCGATGGCCCGAGTGATCGCCTGGCGAATCCACCAGGTGGCGTACGTCGAAAACTTGTAGCCGCGACGGTACTCGTACTTGTCGACCGCCCGCATCAAGCCCGTGTTTCCCTCCTGAATCAGGTCGAGGAAACTCAATCCGCGGTTGCGGTACTTCTTGGCGATCGAGACGACCAGCCGCAAATTGCCGCCCGACAGCTCGCGCTTGGCACGCTCGTAGTCCTGGTACTGGGTCCGCATCGTGTCACAACGCTTCCGCAGGCTTACCGGGCTTTCCAGAGTCGTCATGATCAGGTCGCGGAGCTCGCGCCTCAAATTGGCGCGCTCGTCCTTCGAAGCGGTCCCGTCATCCAAACCGGCCAGCCGCTCTTCGAGCCTTCGCATGCGCGCCGCCATCTCGCTCAGCTCCCGCACCATCGGCTGCACGCGCCGAGTGCGGAGACTGAGCTCCTCGACGAGCGTGAGCGCCTTGCGCCGGCGCAAGAGGAACCGGTTGCGAGCGGCGATCCGCTGCGAGCGCGGCAGTTTCTTGCTCACGACCCGGCGGAAATCCTTGCGGTTTTCGTCCAGCAGGTGACCGAGCGTCCGCAGGTTGTGCGGCATGCGCGCCATGATCTGCTCCTTGGTCAAACGCTCCGTCAGCGAGACCTTGATCGTGCGGTCGAAGGGTAGCGTGCCGTCGTACACTTTCTTGAGAGTCGCGATCGTGTGTTGCATGGCGAAATCGCAGCCCAGCACGGTGCGCCGGAATCGCTTGCGGGTGACTTCGATCTTCTTGGCTAGCGCGATTTCCTGCTCGCGGCTCAAGAGCGGGATCACCGCCATCTGCGTCAGGTACATCCGGACCGGGTCGTCGCTCCACTTGGCGGGCTCGTCGGCGATCGAGAGATAGGGACCGTCGCCATCTCCCTCCGGGTTGCCGCCGGCGGGCTCGGCCGGACCGTCGTCCTCGGCGAACACTTCGGTGCGCCTTTCATCGACCTCCAGGCGGGCCAGCTTGGCCGCGGGCTCGACGGTCGCCGGTTCGGGCGGCTCGTTCACCAACTCGATGCCCTGCTCCTCGATCGCCGAAAGCAGGCTATCGAGCTTGTCGGGGTTCACCGCTTCGTCGGGTAGATAATCGTTGACCTGGTCGTAAGTCAGATAGCCTTGGGCCTTGCCCGTCGCGACCAATTTCGATAGGTCCTTGTCCGAATGGTCCACGTGATTTCCCTCCCCGCGCCGAACGGCGCGCTGAGACAAACGATTATGGTCTCGGCCGACCGGCGGAATCAAGGGCTGACCTTGGAACTCCGAGCGGGGTCGATCGGCTTCGACCACCAACAAGGCATCCTACCCATCCGTGGGCTCGGAAATACCTTGCCGGCGACGCTTCCTCTCGATGATGTCATGCAGTGCGGCGAGTGCTTCTTTCTCTCCAGCCTCCCGTATCGCATCCTTACGTTGGGTTTGGCTTCGTTGCTCACGGGCTTCGCGAAATGCGGCCAGGAGCTCGCTCAACTCCTGGTTTCGGTCCGGACGGTTCTTGGCCTGGTGCGCCTCGTCCAGTTCGACCAGCACGGTTTTAAGCTCTCCGTCGTCAATCTCCAAGAGCAGTCGGTCGAAGGAAGGCAAAATCCCGGCCCGGCACAGTTCGCCGCACTTGGCGTAAATCGCTCGCAGCTTGGGGCACCGCAGTTCGTCGGGCGCGACTTGCGCCTGCGATTCGGCCATCCGTTCAGGTGATTGCACCAGGATTTCCAGCAGCAAATAGTCGCGATCGAGCAGTTTGTTGGGCTCCTGGGTCGTTGGGGCGGGGGCCGCGGCAGCCCCGGGGCCGGTTTTTCGAGCCTCATTTCGAATGCTAGCAATCCTCTCTCGCAGGGCTTGCTCCGGGACGCGGAATTGGTGTGCAAGGTAGGAAAGCACGTACTGCTCCCTGAGCTTGGAAGCAGTGGTGGTACCCGTTTGAAGTCGTGGTGCCCTGGCAAGGGTTGAAAGCACCTGCTCGAGTGCGATACTGGCCTCGTGGGCCGCACTCTGCTCGTCGCGTCCCGCAGTGGCCTGGCGGAACTTGTGCTTCAGCGCGTCGACGGACCCCGCCAAGAGCTCGCGGAACGCCTCGACGCCCCGCTGCAGGAGGAAATCGGCCGGATCGAGGTCGTCGGGCAGGGTCAGAATTCGCATATCGACCTGCTCTGCCACGAAAAGCTCGAGGATCTCGTCGGTCCGCTTGCGTCCCGCTTCATCGCCGTCGAGCACCAGGTCGATACGATCGGCGAATCGCCGCAGG
>DATLQY010001012.1:0-7729 GCA_035534975.1 Pirellulales bacterium | reverse complement strand
GGTACACCGCCATTGCGCGTGGTGCCGTTGCGCGCGAGACCTTTTTGTGGAGCACCGTTACGTAGGGCGACTTTTTGTGGGGCGCCGCGGCGCGCCGCGCGTCGGCGCTTGGAATCTTGATGCTGTTTGCGACGTTTCGACTTGCGGTTCATGGTCGTGCTCCTTGTGACGCGATGTAACCTTCGGAATTCTCACGAATTCCGCTACAGCCGCAGCCGCATCCACTGCCGTAGCAGTCGTTGAGGCTGGGCACATAGTTGGGCGGCGGGACGGGCCGGCCGTTCTTGTCGAGGTAGATGAAGATGGGTCGTGGCGGCAGGGGGTCGGGGATGCCGTTGACGAGATTGGTGCAGCCTAGCATGGGAAAACTCCTTGGGAAAGTTCTTAGTTTTTAGTTGTTAGTTCTTGGTTGTTGGGATAAGGCGTTAGGCGTTAGGCGTCAGGAGAAGGAGGAAGGTCAACCGCAGATTTCACCGATTTGCACAGATTTGTGTTCCGAATCTGTGAAATCTGCAAAATCTGTGGATACCTCCGTCATTCGTCTTGTCCGTCTTCCGTTTTCTCTTTCGTGTGTTTCGTCTGTTTCGTGGTTCGTCCGCCGCGGGTTTCCCACGGCTTGCCTCCCTTGCGCTGTGGAGTGGGGCCGTTGACACCGCTCCCAGCCTTCCTCGCGCCGCCGGCGGCGGCCCGGCCCGCCGCAGACCATCCCTAACAACTAATGGTCGTGACAGCGCGGACCGCCATCGCCGGCGGCGCACCTCTTGCAGTGGCGCTACTCCGTGGAACGCATCGTCGGCCAAGGCCTGACGGTTCGCGACAGGGAGTGCCGGAGCGCCATTCTCCTCGTGATCCAATCCTCGAAAGGGTCGTGGAAAAAAACATCGCCCTCTATATGGTATGCGCCGTGAAGGTCGAATCGTCGCGGTGAAAATTGATCGTCTCCGTGGATTTTTGAAAATAGTTTCCAGAAGAACTCCAGGGGCCCGTGGTGCGTAGTATTCTCTTGCCAACAAACTCCTTCTTCGCGGTGCAGCGCCTCAACTTCGAGGAGAGCCGCAAATGGAGGATTATGATTCTTCTTCGTCGCTTCCGCCTGAGGGCGACAACGACGACACGACCAGACGACGTGGCAAGCGCCGGAACGAACCGGGCACGGCCGGGCGAGTTGATGAGCGTGCGCTCTTGGCGGGCATCAGCCGCGCGATCCGGTCGGCAAAGGTCGCAACGGACCTGCGCCCGTACCAAGGAGTAGAAGCGCAAACCGGCGGCGGCGGATCGGGTGCCGCGGGCGCGGCCCATCCCGACGCGCAAGCCGTGCTACAGGAGTGCCGGCGCCGGCACCCGGAGCGGAACGAGTTTGTGGCGGCGACGATCGCCGCAGCCTACCGGCAAGTGCTACGCGACCGACGCGAGTGTGCTATCGAAGAGCGATTGTCGCGGGAGACGCGGGAAACGCGCGACCGCGTCTTGGAATCGCTGATGGTCCATTTGGGCGTTGGTGACGCGAACGTGTTGCGCCAGGTGTGGCGTGAGCTGGTGAAACTTCATCCAGACAACCTTTCGCTCACCTACAGCCAAGCACAGGCGCGCGCCGCGTTGAGAAGGTCAGAAAAGGGGTCAGAACTATTTTAAAATAGTTCTGACCCCTTTTTCACCGGGAGCTGTGCTGTTCGCCGATCGAGCGTTTCGCCCAGTCGCCCGACGTGCTCCGCACGAGCCCCTCGAGCGCCGCGCTGCGGGAGGCGTTTCGCCTGGAAGACCAGCGCAGTCAGCGTCGCAGCGACGGCACGATCTCGGTCGAGGGGGTGAGGTTCGAAGTCCCCTCGCGCTATCGTCACTTCCACAAGGTCATGGTCCGGTATGCCCGCTGGGACCTGAGCCGCGTCGATCTCGTCGATCCGCGCCACGGCACGCCGCTGGCCGCATTGTACCCTCTCGACCGTGCCGCTAACGCCGACGGCCGCCGCCCGGTCGTCGAACCCGCCGGCCACGCCGGGACAGCCGCTGAGATCGCGTTGACCGGCGACTTGCCGCCGCTGCTGAAAAAGATCCTCGCCGATTACTCGGCCACGGGCCTGCCGCCGGCCTACCTGCCTCAGAAACCCCATTCCCAAAAACCGCAAGGAGAAACCTCATGAACGCCCAGAAACTGCTGTCGCTGTGGGGCTTGAAATGGAACCCGTTTTCACCGGAGCTCCCCGCTGAAGCACTCCTGGTGACCCCCAAGATCGAGAATTTCGCCTGGCGCGTCGAGCAATTGGTCCAGGAGGGTGGCTTCGCGCTGATCTCGGGTGAGTCGGGCACCGGCAAGTCGGTGGCGCTGCGCATCGCGGCTGGACGCCTGGCGGCCCTGCGCGACGTGACGGTGGGCGTGCTCGAACGGCCCCAATCGAGGATGCCCGACTTCTATCGTGAGCTGGGCGACATCTTTTCGGTCAAGCTCACTCCCTCCAATCGCTGGGGCGGCTTTCGAATGCTCCGCGAGCGCTGGAAGGCTCATCTCGCCTCTTCCCGCATCAAGCCCGTGCTGCTCATCGACGAAGCCCAGGAGATGACTCCCCAGGTGCTCAGCGAGTTGCGGATTCTGTCCAGTGCCGACTTCGACGCCACGTCGCTGTTGACGGTGGTCTTGGCCGGTGACGCGCGGCTGCTGGAATTGTTGCGGCATCCGGAACTGATTCCCTTGGGCACCAGGATCCGCACGCGGTTGCTGACGGAGTCCGCCACGCGGGAAGAACTTCTGGAACTGCTCGACCACGCACTGAGCAAGGCTGGCAACCCGACGCTCATGACGAGCGGACTCCTCGACACCTTGGTCGATCACTGCGCCGGCAACTACCGGGTGCTAATGACCATGAGCGCCGAACTGCTGGCCCACGGCATGGTGCATGAAATCCGGCAGTTCGATGAGAAGTTCTACCTGGAGGTATTTCAGCCGAAGCTGCCCCGTCCGGCGGCGAAGAAGAAAGCGAGGGTCTGACCATGCGAGAGAGTGACCAACTCCTACCTGCCGTGCGCGTGGCGGAAATCGCAAACGAGGAGCATGCCGAGCGCTGGCTGGTGAAGTCGTTGTGGGGCGACTCGTCGGTAAGTGTGATCGGCGCTGCCCCCAAGTGCTCCACGACCTGGCTGGGGCTGGATATGGCCCTGAGCGTGGCGACCGGCACGCCGTGGCTGGTTAAGTACGCGGTGCCCCAGCCGGGGCCGGCCCTGGTGCCGGCCCTGGTCTACCTGGCCAAGGACGCTCTGCCGATCGTGCCCCCGAAGGCCCGACACCGCCCAGCGCCTGCCGAAAAGGCCGGCCAGAACAGAGGAGCCTGTACTACGTCGGACCCACGAGATTCCAATTCGCGCGGAATTCCCATCGATTATCTCGAACGGCAGTCCATCAATTATCGTGGCTGCCAGAGAAGAAAGTCTTCGACCTTCCCCGGAGCGGGGTTTTCTTGGAGCGCACGCCGAAGTTCAGGTCGACAGCACCACCCGAACTTCTCATCCTCGCTGCTGAATCTCCGGTTAGAATCTCCGTCGATTAGGACGGGACGAACCTCACGCCGTCCGCTCCCCCATACAATTTCGGCTCCTTTATCGCCCTCTAGAAAGCGCACAAAATGCGGCGTGCCAAGTCGTGGAGCGATTCGAGGCCATTTGATGACGAGCAGGCACCCCACGGCAACGATTGCCGTGAGGAGGAATACGCTTCGTAGACGGAACGTCGGGCGCAAGTGGATCCTACGAATGGCCCAGTGTGTCCCGAAAACCGCGAAGATAATAAGGCCGATACTCGGCACCCACGGTGAATCTGTCAAGGCCAGCAGGCACATCAAAACCGTTACGGTGCTGCTGACGAAAATTGCTCTAATTCGATGGCGGCGTGAATTGTGCATAGGCATCATTAAGTTGTTAAGTACACTTGTTAAAGCAACTGCATTTAGAGGGCCATCCCCAAATCCAAGTTGGTATTCCGCCAACTACCGATTGAACGCAGTCGTAACAGCAGATGTCATCACAGGTGCCGGGACACGGATAATAGCCCGGGTTCCACTGGGGCTGGCCAAGATACCACAAGGCCAGGTTGAAACACTGCTTCCAGCACGTGCCGTGTCCGAGCCAAAGAAAACACCACTGGTCAAGGGGAGCACACTGTGGTACGCCAGGCGTAATTACGTTGGGAGGAATTGGAACTAATACGGGCTTCCCGTTATATGGGATTGGGTCTATTGTCTTCATTCCACCTATTCCACCTGTCGTTATAGCCACGAATCCCGACGGATCGATTCGATTCACTGGGTTCCCACGCGCATAACCGTAGAGAGATGGGGAGCCATTACGCGCTGTGTCGCGAGCCACTCCAAGTGGGTCGATAGTCAGAAACCTACCAATCGTGGGGCCGTACTCCCGGGCACGCAGCGAATTCCAGCCAAGATCGCTGTCCAGATAATATCCCTTCCGGCCCACAAACTGGAATGGGTTCGTCGTCAACCCCGCGGCCAACAAGGATTCGCCGAATCCCTTGAAGAGGTAGCTGTCGGTCACGTTTTGACTCCCATCCGTCAATCGGCTCGTCGAACCCAGCGGATCAAAAAGGAAGTAGCGGCTCGTTCCCGACCGCCGCTGGCTCACGACGTCACCGAACTCCTCGCCCGACTGCGTGTAAATCACCTTCGTCACATTGTTCTGATCGGTCTCCAGCAGGATCTTCAGGCCGTCCCAGACCTCCTTGAGCGTGCCGGCCGAATCCTGACGCTCAACTCGCATCCCGTCACCATTATACGTGAACGTGTTGAGCACGCCAGTGGGTAGGGCCACCTTGATCAAACGGTTCTCGAAATCCCACGTGTTGGTGGTAGTACCCCCCCCGGAAGATGCGATCTGGGTCCGCTGGTTGCCCGTTGCGTCGTAGGTGAGCGTCGTCGTGCCGGTATTATCGACGTACTTGCTGAGCTGGTTCGCCGCGTCACAGGTGTACGTCGTCCGCACGGCATTATTAAGCTTGACGAGCCTGTTCCCGGCAGCGTCATAGGAGTACGTCGTGTCGTAGGAATTGGCGCCGTTGCGACGCTCGCGCGTGAGCTGGTAGGAGGCATCATACGTCCACGTGACCAGCGTTCCATCCGCCTCGACACGGTGCAGGCGATTGCCGGTACCATCCCACGCATCGCGGAAACTGGTGATCGTCGTGCCGGTCGATGTGATGTTCGCCAAGCGAACGAGACGATTGCTTGCGTCGTAGGCAAGGCTGACGCGAATCAGGTTGCTGAGCCGCTGGATGGTCGCACGGCTTGCCGCATCGTAGGTCCAACTGGTGCGTTCCGATTGCGGATTCACGACGAGCGTGCCGCGGTTGGCCAGGTCGTAGCCGTAAGTGAACGTGCCGCCGCTCGGCTCGACGAGCGTGCGGCGCCTGCCGACCGCGTCGAAGGCCAGTGTAATCGTCAGGTTGGCCGGTGTGGTGACGGCGCGGGCGCGGTTCAGAGAATCGTACAGAGTCGTGTAGCGTCCGGTGGAATCGGCAACAAATCGGCGATTGCTGACGCTATCGTAGCCCATCGTAACCCGCGTACCGTCAGGATAGTGCGTTCCTGTCAGGCGCGAATCGCTATCGAACGTATACGTGCAACGATTGCCCCTCGCGTCGATTCGCAACGTTTGCTCCGACGCCGCATCGAAGCCCAACGTGGTGGTACGGTTCAAGGGATCGACCTGCTTCACCTGGCGAGAAGCGTTGTCGTAACCGAATGTGTACCGGTTGGCGCGCGCATCGACGAGTGCCGTCATGCGGCTGGCGGCATCGTAGACGCTCGTCGTACGGTTGCCCAGGGCGGAAACAGATGCCGTGGTGCGGCCGGCCGCATCGTACACCGTCGTCGTACGGTTGGAATTCGGATCGACCACAGCCGTGCGCTGGCTGGCGACGTCGTAGGCCATGCTGGTGCGGTTCAAAAGTGGATCTACGATTGCCCGGACGCGGTTGATGGCATCGTAGAGCGTGGTGGTTACGTTGCCCAATGGGTTCTTCACGGTCACGCGCCGCGAGGCAGCGTCGTAACCGAAAGTGGTTCGATTGCCAACTCCGTCCACGGCCGCCGTTACCCGCGACGCCGCGTCGTACACGGTGGTCTGAACGGCGCCGATCGCATTCTTGACGGTTACCTGCCGGGATGCGGCATCGTAACCCATCGTGTTGCGATTCGAAAGGGCGTCAACGGTTGCTTTCACCCTTCCTGCGGCATCGAAAACGGTCGTCGTCACACGGCCAAGTGCATCCTTCACGGTGACCTGCTGCGACGCGGCATCGTAACCCATCGTTGTTCGATTCAGAAGTGGATCAACGAGTGCCTTGATGCGGCCGGCGGCATCGTACACGGTCGTCGTCCGCCGTGACAATGGGTCGACCACTGCCGTCTGCTGCGAGGCGGCATCGTAGGAAAAACTGGTGCGATTCGTCAATGGATCCAGGGTGGCCTTCAGGCGGTTGGCCGCATCAAACACGCTCGTGATCACCAAGCCCAATGGGTTCTTGACGGTGACCTGCCGCGAGGCGGCGTCGTAGCCCATGGTTGTCCTATGCGCCAAGGGGTCCACCGTGGCCTTGACCCGCGACAGGCAGTCGTAAACCGTGGTCCAAACCTTGCCCAACGGATTCTGGAGGGCGATCTGGTTGCCGGAGCCATCGTACGAAAACGTGACGTGGTTCCCGAGCGCATCGGTAATCGCGCGGACTCGCCCAGCGGAGTCGTAAGTCGTTGTCGTTCGATTGGCCAGAGGGTCGACGACGGCCGTGCGGCGCCCCGAGCTATCATAAGAATACGAGGTCCGATTGGCCAATGGATCGAGAGTTGCCCGCACGCGGCCGGCCGAGTCGTAGAGGGTCGTGTTGATGAACCCAAGTGGGTTGGTGGTTCGGATCAAGCGGGATGACGAATCGTAGGCATGCGAGGTCCGGTTCGCCAAGGGATCCACCGTGGCCGTGAGCCGGCGATTGCTGTCGAAGATACTCGTGACGACGTTGCCAAGCGGGTTCTTGACCGTGTTCTGGTTGCCATGGCTGTCGTAACCGATCGTGGTTCGATTCGCCAGGGGATCCACCTGGGCCTTGATGCGGTTCAGCGCGTCGTAGACCATCGTGCGGACGAACCCCAATGGGTTCTTGACGGCGATCAGGTTGTTGACCTTGTCGTAGGTCAGCGAGGTGCGGTTCGCCAGGCCGTCGATTGTTACGCGGACGTTGCCGTCTGCGTCGTAGAGCGTTGTGTTGATGTGGTTCAGCGGGTCGATGACCATCCGCAAGCGGCTGGCCAGGTCGTAAGTGTACGTCGTCCTGTCGCTCAGGCCGTCTATAACTGCCCGTACCCGGTTGAAGCTGTCGTAAAGCGTGGTCGAGACGCAGCCGATCGGGCTGGTGACCGGGCCGGGCTGCGAGAGGGTGTTATATGCGAATGTTGTCCTGTTGTTCAAAGGATCAATCAGCACCCGTACGCGGTCGGTGGCGTCGAATAGCGCCGTGGTGCGCTGGCCCAAGGGATTGATGACGGCGCGCAGTTGCGCTCCGGCGTTGTAGAGGTAGCTGGTCCTGTTCCCCAGGGCGTCGATTTCCGCGCGGCGCTGGGCGTTGGAGTCCCAGAGGAAGCTCATCCTGTTCCCCAAGGGGTCGATCGTGGCGCGGACATGGTCGCTGCTATCGTAGAGCCAGGTGTAGCGGTCGCCGGTCGGGACTTGCAAGCCGCCG
>DATLQY010001011.1:0-3345 GCA_035534975.1 Pirellulales bacterium | reverse complement strand
AGTTTGAAGATGTCCCAGGCCCTGCGAGCACGTCTCTTCGCAGAGATCGACGCGATCGTGCTGATCGACCCGCACACGCACATCAATCCCCACGCGCCGGCGGCGACGACGCTGGCCGACGTGCTCGGCTACCATTATTACACCGAGCTGGCCCATTCGGCCGGCATGGCCAAGGCGCGGATCGAGGAACCGGGGTTGGACCCCAAGGAAAAAGTGGGCCGACTGGTCGACGCGCTGGGACCGATCGAGAACACGATCCAGTACAGTTGGTTGATCGAAATGGCCCAGACGTTGTTCGGCTTCGCCGACGACCGCCTCACGGCCGAAAACTGGGAAGCGCTCTACGACGCCGCGGCCGAAAAAATGCGCCGGCCCGATTGGCCGGACCAGGTGCTCGCCCAGAGCAAGCTGGAAGCCGTGTTTCTCACGAACGATTTCGACGACCCTCTGACGGGCTTCGATACGCGGCGGTACGTACCCTGCCTGCGCACCGACGACCTGGTGTTTCACCTCGGCAGACCGGCGGTCCGCGAGCGGCTCGAGCGGGCCACGGGCATTTCACTCGGCGGTGCGGCGCGTGTGCGGGAGGCCATCGGCAAACGATTTGAGCACTTCGTTGTGCGCGGGGCGCGGGCTTGCGCCATTTCTCTGCCACCCGATTTCGCCCCGGCGCCCGTCGAGCGGGCCGCGGCCGACGCAGCGCTTTCGTCGGTTTTCGCGGCCGGCGCCGAGGCGCCCAGCGAGCGGCGGCGCGACGCGTCGAATTTCGTCTTCTGGACGCTGGCCGAGCTCTGCCGAGAGTTCCGGCTTCCGTTCGACTTGATGATCGGGGTCAACCGCTCGGTCTATGCCGACGGCGTGTACCAGGGCCAGGATCTCTACGACAGCCGGGTGTCGCTTATCCAGTACCGCGAACTGTTCAACGCTTTTCCGCAAGTCGTTTTTCCGATTTCGGTGCTGGCAAGCGTCACGAACCAGGAGCTGACCAGCTTCAGTTGGATTTTTCCGAACGTCGTGACGCACGGGCACTGGTGGTACTCGAACACCCCGACGTTCATCGAGCACGACGCCGCGGCGCGGCTCGAAGCGGTGCCGCGCACCAAGCAGATCGCCTACTACAGCGATATGTACAAGCTCGAATTCGCCCTGCCCAAGTTCGCCATGTACAAGCGGATCCTGGCCAAGATCCTCGCAGAGCGGTTCGTCGCCGACCGCGGCTGGAGCGAACAGCGGGCGGTGGCCCTGGGCCGGCAGGTGTTACGCGACAACGTCGAACGAGTTTTCTTTCGTGTGTAAGAGGGCAAGATGGCAGCGCGTATGATAAAGGCCAGGCGTTGGCGGACAGCACAAGGGCGTCAGTCCGCCGTGCAGGTGTCCGCCGAAGCCTGGACTTGGCTTCAGAATTGGTGGAAGGCCGCGAGATCTGGGCCGCGGCGGCCGCGCATGCCGAGCGCGGGTTTGCGTTGCCCCGTGAACCGACGTCGACCGGCAGGGGCCGCCGCCACCGGTTGGTTCGACGTAGGAATCGAGTCGCCGCAACGCACCGACCTGGCCGCGACAGG
Source organism: Pirellulales bacterium (assembly GCA_035534975.1). Lineage (GTDB taxonomy): Bacteria > Planctomycetota > Planctomycetia > Pirellulales > JAICIG01 > DATKSN01. The sequence continues at coordinate 1,783 of DATLQY010001011.1, read as the reverse complement.
CTATTGTGTTTCGTAGCCCCTGTCGTCGGTTTTCGAATGGTTTTCCGCCCTTTCTGCGAGTTTCCGAAGGCGCCCAACGCTTGTAACCGTTGGTGTGCTCTGGCACACTAAATGGTGGCTGCGGCACCGGCATTTTCGCCGCTTTCAGGAAACAGGGCTTGAGGGAACAGGGGATGAGCGGAAACGGTTACGCCGTGATCGGCGGTTTTCTGGAACTGTTGAGGTTCGGCGCGGCGAGCCTGGCCGTCGTCTTGGGATTGCGCACGCTCTGCTTCTCGTCGAATGCCTCGCAAAGCCGGTTGGAAAACCGCTCGTATCTGTCGGCTCTGCTGGCCTACCTCTTGCTGGGCCTGGCTCTGGCGTCATGGATCGTACTCTACCTGCTGCTCGACAGCTTCGTGCCCGAATCGCCTGGCGCCATGTGCATCTACGGCGTCACGCTCATCGGCGATGGCAGCCCCGGATTGACCGGCTGGCTTCCCTCCCTGATCGCCGGCGTGCAAATCATGAAACCGGTCCTGGTTTTCGTGGCCGGGGCGGTCGTCGTTCTGTACTGGATCTACCGGAAATCGGGAACTTCCACCTTGCGGCCGCGATTCGTAGCGGCACTGTTGCTGCTCGGCGTGCTGTCGTTGGGCGATGTGGTGGCGGAGACCACCTATCTGCTCGTTCCCAAGCGGGACGTGGCGATCGATACAGGCTGCTGCAGTGCGGCGGCCTCTGATCTTAGCGCGAAGCAGCCGGCCGGTCCGGCGGATACGCATTGGCTGCCGCCGGCCTACTTCGCTTGCCATCTGCTCATGGTTGGCCTTTTATGGTCCGGCGTTTCATGGTCGGGCGGGCGATCCAGCGAAAGACCGGCACCGGCGCCGTGGCTGATGATCGCGTTGGCGGCTTCCGTGGTGACCCTGTACGTGGCAGCTCGGTTCCTCGTCGATGTGGCCGCGCCCGTGTTGCTGCACTTGCCGTACCACCATTGCTTGTACGACCTGGTCGGCACGGTTAAGGAGAGCGCCGTGGCAATCGGGCTTCTGCTGTGGGGTACGTTTTGCGTCGGTTGGGCATGCGTGGCCGGCTGGTGTGGCCGGTCGCCCGACACGCTTGCGTTTCTCGGCCCGGAAATCCGGCGTTTTTGGACTTGGGGGTCGATGGGGTACTTGGGTTCGTCTGCCATGTTCGCGGTGGATCTATGGCTGGCATGACGCGCCAACGCCTCTGGCTGGCCGTCATTCTGGGCGGACTTACGGTCGTGGGGCTGCCCATCCTCGGCACCTGGAGCCGACGCCATCGGTTGCCCGGGTGCGATTTCGACGGCGCGCCGATCGTGCCGATCTACGCGGTCCAAACCATCGACGCGGAAGGGGTGAGCCACGACTTTTGCTGCATTCTCTGTGCCGAAAGCTGGCTGAAAAGGCAGACTGCCGCTCCGCGCGAGGTGCGCGTCACCGACGAGGTGAGTGGCCAGCCGATCACCGCCGAGACGGCAATCTTCGTGCGCAGCGCGAGCGTCACGAACCAGGCCACCGGCAACCGCGTACACACATTCAAGGAGCGCCACGATGCCGAACAGCACGCCCGCGACCATTTCGGGCGGCTGCTGGATGGTCCGGAGAGACCGTTTGCAACGGATTTGCCGGCGCGTTAAGCCCAATCCGAATGTAGTATGTAGTATATTGCACGCGGCCAACAATGAGACATTCACGGTGGCATGGCACGTAGGGTGGGACAAGACCGCGGAGCGGGCGCCGGCCCACCAATGCCGACGATGGTGGGCCGTCGCTCG
>DATLQY010001010.1:0-7858 GCA_035534975.1 Pirellulales bacterium | reverse complement strand
GCGACTGGTGAGTGCCGCTGGACAATCGGGACGCAGAGCGTCCGCGGAACCGTTCCCACGCAGAGCGTGGGAACGAGTCGAAGGTCGGTTGTCATTACAAAATGGTCATGAAAGAAAACTGCGGCGGCGGCAACGAATATAATAGATGTGTGGACCAGATTTCCCGCCCTCTCGTGGGTCGCCGCTGAAAGCGGCCGCGGAAAGGGCGGTCAAGAACTCGAAAACGGAGGATCGACACGATGAAACAGGTAGTAATGCAAAACCGACGCAAGCTTCTAACCGCGGTAGCACTGTTCGCCCTGGCAGCGGCCGGTTTACCGCTCTGGCAGGTGCATGGCACGGCCAAGGAACCGGGCGGCACCCACGGCGCCGCGCGACAGAACGCCAACCAGCTCTCGGAGGCCTTCCGCGCCGCGGCAGAGGAGGCCGTTCCCACGGTGGTCACCATCGAGACCCGCTCGACGCCACACCAGGTTCCCGGCAATGGCCCGCGAATGCACCGCGAGAATCCCTTCAAGGGCACCCCCTTCGAAGATTTCTTCAAGAACGACGACTCCCCATTCCCAGGGTTCGGCGACGGCCATACGCAACGTACACCGCACCGCGAAGGCATGGGTTCGGGCGTGATCATTGACAAGAGCGGCATCGTGCTCACGAACAATCATGTGGTCAATGGCGCCGACGAAGTTATCGTCCGCCTCTCGGATGGGCGCGAGTTCAAAGCGGCTGATATCAAGACCGATCCGGAGACGGATTTGGCCGTGTTGCGAATTTCCGGCGCCGGCACGTTGCCCGCCGCGCGGCTTGGTAATTCCGACGACCTGCGGCTTGGCGATTGGGTGATCGCCGTCGGCAACCCGTTCGGCCTCGATTCCACCGTCAGCGCCGGCATCATCAGCGGCACGGGCCGCGACTTGAAGTTCGGTAAGCGAACCCGTTTCCTGCAGACCGATGCGGCGATCAATCCGGGCAATTCAGGCGGTCCGCTGTTGAACCTCGACGGCGAGGTCATCGGCATCAACACGGCCATCGCCAGCAACAGCGGCGGCTACCAGGGGATCGGCTTCGCCATCCCCAGCAACCTGACCAAGTGGGTAATGTCGCAGCTCATTGAAAGGGGCGTCGTGCAACGGGCATTTCTCGGCGTCGGCATCGCCGAGGTCAGTGGCCCGTTGGCCGATCAGGTTGGTGTCGGGCGACACGACGGGGTAATTGTGGCCGAAGTCCATCCCAACACACCCGCCGCCGAGGCCGGCTTCGAAGAGGGGGACGTAATCACGGAATTCGCCGGTAAAGCGGTCCGCACGCCGGGCGATTTGCAGGAGAAGGTGGAGCGAACGCCGATCGACACGCGCCAGGACGTCAAAATTCTGCGCGACGGCAAACCGATTCATCTGCACGTGGTGGTCAAGCCCCTGCCGGACAACGAAACCGCGAAGCGGGGAGCGTACAATGAACGCGGTCACGCCGCGACCGACGAAGGTGCCCATAAGAGCCACGAGTTGGGTATCGAAGTCGGCGAGTTGACGGCCAACAACGCCGGGCAACTCGGCTTCAAGGATCTCAAGGGGGTCGTGATCACGGGTGTCGACGACGATGGCCTGGCCGCGGAGGCCGGGCTACGCGAAGGGATGCTGATCATGAAGGTCGGTAAGACGCGAGTGGAAACCGTCGCCGATTTTAAGAAGGCCATGGACGAAGAGTCTGTCGAGCGCGGCGTGCTGCTCTTGGTCCGGACCGAACAAGGGAACCGCTTCGTGGTTTTGCAGAAGCGCTAAGCGCGAACGGTACATGCAACGCCAATCCAATCGCCCTGCCGGGAATCCACTCGGCAGGGCGATTCTCATTCGCCACGGGGCTTGAGCGACAGTAACCCCCGGCTCCGCATCCACTCCTCGCAGTGGTTCGGCCAGGTCGACGCGGGGTGTTCGCTGGGCCGCAAACCGAAGCCGTGACCACCTGAGGCGTAAACATGCAGCTCGGCCGGGACGCCCGCTTGCTTCAGGGCCGTGAACATCGCGATGCTGTTCTCGGGACCGATCCCATCGTCGTAGGCGTGGGCGAAGAACGTCGGCGGGCTTTCCTTGGTCACGCGAATCTCAGGTGAAAGCTTGCTCTCGGTCAGTAGATAGGCCGGGTAAATCAGGACCGTGAAATCGGGCCGGCAACTCTCCTGGTCAACCGCGTCGAGGGCGTCGTAGTGCCGCTGGTCGAAGTTGGTCGAGGTCGCGGCCGAGAGGTGTCCCCCGGCCGAAAAACCGAGGATGCCGATGCGGTCGGGCGCGATGTCCCACTCCGATGCGCGTGAACGAACCAGGCTCATTGCGCGCTGAGCGTCCTGGAGAGGCGCTTCGTGCGGAGGCCGGCCTTCCTTGCGCGGCACGCGGTACTTGAGCACGATGCCGGTCACGCCGACTGAGTTCAGCCAGGTGGCGACCTCCTCGCCTTCCAAATCCATTGCAAGGATGTTATAGCCGCCGCCCGGGCAAATCACGACCGCGGTGCCCGTGTCGCGCTCGCGAGGCGGGCGGAAGAAAGTCAGCGTCGGTTTGGAGACGTTCGTCAGACGCTTGACCTCCCTCTGGCCCGGCTTCTGCTCCTCGAGTTTTTCTTGGCCACGAGTCGCGGTCTCGCCAGGGGCGGCAGCGGGCCAAACGTCGAGCGTCAGGCGTTCGCTGGCGGCGCGAGAGACGTTAACGATGGCACAGAGAACGATCGTCGTCAACACGATCAGCAGTCGAGAAAGCATGGCTTGTGGTCCTGTCGGGGTCGTTGGTTTCGTCGTCTAGCAGGTTAGCCCGTCCGCCCACGGATGTCGAGGATTTTTCGGTACTCGCGTTGGCCGGTCGGGTATAATCCCACGCGGAGTGGGTTGCGAGAGGCACATAACTTGGAGCACCTGCCATGAACCATCGAACCATCAACCGTCGCGCCGCCCTCAAGCACCTGTCGCAGGCCGCAGCCTGTGGCGCCGCGGTCGGGGCGGCGCGCCAACGCGGCATCGCGGCGATGAACCGGGTCGGCGCCGACGTGACCATCGACGTACTCTTGAACGAGCCGATCGGCACGATCAGGCCGGGCGTGTACGGGCATTTCGCCGAGCACATCGGCGGGGTGATCTACGACGGCATCTGGGTCGGACCCGAGTCGAAAATCCCCAACGTCGACGGTATCCGACGCGATACGATCGAGCACGTCCGCCGGCTGGGCAGGATCGTCGTCCGCTGGCCCGGCGGCTGCTTCGCCGACCGTTACCACTGGCGCGACGGCATCGGGCCGCCGGAGAAGCGGCCGCGCCGATTCGGCCGCTGGCGCGAGGAGACCGAACCCAACCACTTCGGCACGCGCGAATTCATCCGCTTTTGCCAACTGGCCGACGTCGAGCCGTACTTCGCCGCCAACGTCGGCACGGGCACCGCTGAGGAGTTCCAGCAGTGGGTCGAGTATTGCAATGCCCCGGGCGGCTCGACCACGCTGGCCGATGAGCGCGCGGCCAATGGCGACGAGCGGCCGTGGGGGGTCCGCTACTGGGGAGTGGGGAACGAAAGTTGGGGCTGCGGCGGCAAGTTCACGCCCGAGGATTACTGTCGGGAGTACCGCAAGTTTACCGAGTGGGTCCCTTCCTACGGCGTGCCTCTGTACCTGATTGCGGCCGGTCCCAACGGCAACGACGTCGATTGGACGCGGCGGTTCTTCGCCAAATGGGCCGACTACGCCAAGGCGCCCATCCAGGGCTGGGCGCCGCATTACTACTGCGGCACCACCGGACACGCGCTCGAATTCACGAGCGACCAGTGGTACGAGATGCTCCACAAAGCGAACCAGATGGAGCCCTTGGTCAACGACCAGTGGTCGGCGCTGGGCGAGTTCGACCGCGAGCGCAAAGTGAAGCTGGTGATCGACGAGTGGGGCTGTTGGCACCCGCCGGGCACCGAGATCAACCAGCGGCACCTGTTCGAGCAGATGGGCTGCCTCCGCGACGCGCTGGTGGCCGCGCTGACGCTCGACACCTTCAACCGGCACGCCGACAAGATCGACATGGCCAACGTGGCGCAGCTCGTGAACAACCTGCACTCGCTGTTCCTGGCCGACGGAGAGAAGTTCGTCGTCACGCCGAGCTACCACGTTTTCGCCATGTACCGGCCGCACCAGGGGGGCAAAGCGGTACGCGTCGAAATGCAGGAGCCGGGCGTCGACTTTCAAGCCGGCGGGCGCGAGCGGCGCATTTTTCGCGTGGCTGGCTCGGCTTCACGCAAAGGCGAGAGCGACTTAACTATGACCCTGGTTCACACTCACGCGAGCGAGCCCGTCGAAGTCGCCATCCGTTTGCGCGGCGGCGCGGCCGCGAGCGCCAGGCAAACCGTGCTCACGCACCGCGAGCTCAACGCCCACAACACGTTCGATCAGCAAGAGGAAGTGACGCCGAAGACAACCGACACCAAGCTCAAGGGCGACATCCTGCACGCCACGTTGGACCCCGCTTCGGTCACGCGACTCGATGTGCGGTTGGGGTGATTTGGAGAAGGTTTGCGCGACGTTCAGTTGCCAAGAGGTCTTGGCGCAGCCACTGGACTTTGGTACACTCGCTTTTCAACGGGAAGGGAGTCCCTCGAGGGCCACGGAATGGCGCAACACCCGCTAGAGTCGTACTACGGGCTGACGAGTTTCGAACTGCTCGACGCCGTGAATGCGCGATTTCGATTGAAAGTCGCTTTGGAGGGGGCAGTGGCTGAAGTGCAAATGGAAAAGAAGATTGCGAGCCTTGTCGGTTCGTTTGTCGAACGCTACGAGGCCCATGACCTCGACGGCCACCCGGACTTTTCCATTTGGGTCCCCGGTCGCGACAAGCCGTTGTTGGCCGAATGCAAGAATATACGTGATCGCGATGAAGCGTATCGACAGGGTGGGTCGATCGTCGCATACAAGGTGGAAACGCAAAAGACGCGCGCCGCGACCGGAGACCCGACGAGCCGATTCTATGGTGCGGAACAGTACGATGTGCTCGGAGTTTGCCTGGGCAAGAAGACGGGGAAGTGGACCGATTTCTTTTTTGTCCGAACATCGGACCTTGCGCGTCATTCGAAGCACGCGGCCAAGCTGGCCGTTATGCAACGCGTTCCGCTGCCCGACGCCGACGACGTGGGACCGTGGCGTGCCGACCTTGGCGAGCTCCTAAAGAAGTATACGAGCTCCTAAAGGAACATACGTGATGCCCAAACGAGCGAAAGCGATTTACGACACTGACTTGGGGGCCGCCTATTGCGCGGACAGCCTCGAATTCCTTCCCAGTTTGCCGGACTCCAGCGTCGATTTGGTCATGACGTCTCCTCCCTACGCCCTGCACTTCAAGAAAGAATATGGGAACGTGGACCAAAAGCAGTACGTCAAATGGTTCATGCCGTTTGCCGCGCAAATCGTGCGCGTCTTGAAACCCGACGGGAGCTTCGTGCTCAACGTGGGTGGCGCCTGGACCCCAGGGGCGCCGGTCCGTTCTCTTTACCACTTTCGGTTGCTGCTGGCCCTCTGCGATGAGTTGAATCTGCATTTGTGCCAGGAGTTTTTCTGGTACAACCCGGCGAAGATGCCTGCACCCGCCGAATGGGTGAATGTGCGGCGCGTTCGAGTCAAGGACTCGGTCGAGTACGTTTTTTGGTTGTCGGCATCGAAGTTTCCTAAGGCCAACAATAGCAACGTGCTGCAAGCCTACAGCAAAGACATGCATCGGCTGATCCAGCGTGGAATCAAACGGACGAAACGCCCTTCCGGGCACAATATCACGGACAAGTTCTCCGCCGACAAGGGCGGGTCCATACCGCCGAACCTGATTGAATGCGGTAACAACGAATCGAACAGCCATTACATCAAGACATCGAAAACCGAGGGACGAAAAATTCATCCGGCGAGGTTTCCCGCTGAACTGCCTCGCTTTTTCATCCAATTCCTGACTGACCCGGGCGATATGGTTCTCGATCCCTTCGCCGGCTCCAACACGACGGGAGCGGTCGCGGAAAAACTGGGGAGGCGGTGGATCGCGGTCGAAAAGGACCGTACCTACCTCGATGACTCGGAATTGCGGTTTCGCGGCAATCAAGGCGATGAGACGCCCGACCAACCGCTACTGTTTGACTTGGCTCAGAAGCCATGACCGCCGGTGTTCATTTCCACGTGACCCGCGGTTCGAGCCACACCGCGTGGGCGAAGTTGTTGCTGCCCGCGCAAATGACTCGCAACTCGAGGATCTTGACGGTCGAGACTTTCAACTCGCAGCCGAACACTTGTCCCTTCACGGCGACAGGCCCCAACGTCTGCAAGAGCACCCCGTCACCCCAGACCTGAAACACCAGCGCCGTGCGGGGGTTGGCGCCCTCGCCGTCGTCGATCGCCACATCCAGGTTCAGGCGCTTCGCCTTCTTGCCGAGCTCGTAGGACACGCTGGCATTGCCGTTCTTGGTCGGGACGGTGTACAGCCCGTGCGGCGACTCCTTGCCGGCGACGTGGATCGGCTTGTTGACGGCCGCGTTGCGTCCCTTGCCGAACCAGTTGTTGTCGACCACGACGTTGGTTTCGGGCAACTCGGAGAGGAATTGCGTCGTGTCGGTCCGCCCGGTTTCGCCGGCTTCCTCGAGCTTTTGCTCGACGGCCTCCTTTTCGACGCCGCTCAAGAAGGTCAGCGAGCGCCGGTACCAGAAACAGGCCCGGCTTGCCAACGCCGTCTTGGCCGGTCCTCTTTCCTTGCGGCTCAGTTCCCACCAGTCGTCGCCCAGTGATTTCTCGTCTTCGGCGCCGCTGGGCTTGGCGAGCTCGCGTTGGGCCAGATCCTTGAGCGTCGCATCATCGCCCGCAACCAGGTGGGACAGCCCGCGTGCCCAATCCTTCTTCGCCAAGCAGTAGAACCTGCCCACCGCCAGGTTCGCCGCGGCGTCGCCGGCGTCGGCTTTCAATCGTTCCAGGTCGTCCTTGATCGCCGCGAACGCCTTGGCGAGCTTTTCGAGGTCCTTTCTCTCCTCCACGACCTGCTTGACCAACCCGGGTTCCTGGTCCCTCAAATTGCGCGCCGCCGCCTGCGCCAGGGCCGTGGCGCGCAAGGCTTCCGGGAACCGGTCGATCGCGACACACGTCTCGATCATGTCCTTGGCCGATTCGAACTGCTCTTTCTTTGCGGCCTTGCCCTTCGGGCTGTTCGGCGCTTTTGCCGCCACCTCCAATGTCTCCAGTCGCAACTCCAACTCTTCGATCTCGAACCATTTCGCCAATCCGTCGATGGCCTCGAAGGCGACCTTCGAACTGCCCGCTCCCGCGGCCAACTCGCGGGCCTGGTCCAAAAGCGCATAGCGTTCGGCGCTGCCGAGCTTCGCGTCGAGCGCCGCGCGCTGAATCTTCCGCGCGACGTTCAACCTTTGTTCGGGCGTCTTGGCGGTTTGCAAGTCCTGCTGGAATTTCTCTTCCGCGGTGCGGCGCGCCGAGGTCAGTTCGGCCGCAGACGGAACAGACACCTTCTTTTCAGGCGTGTTCAAGAGATCGACTAGTGGTGCCCGTGCATTGAACGTTGGAGGCAGATCGTTCTGGCCTGGCGGCGACGGAGGTGATGGCGTCGACGCGACAGCCGGGCCACGGTTGCCGACTCGGGGCGGTTGGTCGTTCGATGAAGCCAACGCCGTCGTCGGGACCTTTTTCCGAGAATCGCTTGGCGGCGTGTCAGGAGTCGTCTTGGTCGCCTTCTTGGACGAATCGTCGTGCGAGCGGCGGTCCTTCCTAGTTGAGTCAGGTTCGGGCCTGACGCCGATTCTTTTCCCGGGTTCCGGCGGTGAGTGTTCGACGTCGGTACCGCGTTGCAAGTCGAACGCGACGTAAACCGCTC
>DATLQY010001009.1:0-3019 GCA_035534975.1 Pirellulales bacterium | reverse complement strand
CAGCGGTTCGATCAGGGCGAACGCCGCGGCATGGTCCGATACGGCAAGCAGCCGCTCGAATTCTTCTGCCAGGGCAACATCCGCCTCGCCGTCGGCAAATCGCGGCGCGGGCAGGATGTTGAATTGGTATTCATTCACAAGAGCGTTTGTGCTGCCAAGTCGAAAGTACCATTCGAGTAGACGCGAGTTTAGGAGGCCATGGACCACAGCAAGCGGGAGCCGTGCGTCGTTCTCAGGGATGTAGCTCACGGAGTCGCAACAGAACTCGTTGAGGGGAATCCCGCAAGCGATTAGTCTTCGGAAATTGTTCTGCGGTGACTTTCGCTGGAAACCGACGCGGCGTTGCTGGTGATGCCACGCCTTGGCGCCAGGCCGCTTGTCCTTGAGGAACTTCGCTTTCCGCAGGTACATCGTCTCGCCTTGCGAAGCTTCGCGTAACACGTAGAGGCAGACGTTGGAACCGCGCAGGATTTGCGGACCGTCTTTCACCGACGAGGAGATGTTCCCCTTTGCGGCGTCCGTGGTCTCATTGACCTCGCCCTGGTACGCGATGCAAAAATCGCCGAGCCGCGCGAGCCGGCCACTGCCCATGATCTTTGTCGCGAGATCCCAATCGTCCTGACTGCATGCGACGATGGGTTGGTTCTCGGGGTCGTAAAGTGAAACGTCGCCTCGCCGGATCGCCTGCGACGGCGATCGCTCGTCGATGTCCTTGCCCGGATGGACCCGGCAGCGGAACGGACCGTTATCGATCACGCGTGCCGTGACGAAGACGCATGTGCTAAGCTTGGCGTCGGCGAATACGCGGTTGGTCGCGTCGTCCTTTTGCGGAAAGGCCTCGATCGCCCGCAACGACGTTTCGGCCAGCAGGAACTTGCGAACGCCGACTGCTTGCTCGTCCCCCAGCAATGCCATCGGTACGATGTGCCCGACGGCGCCCCCGTTGCGGGTGATCCCAACGTTGCGGCAGATGAACAGCTTATAGAGGTTGAGCTTGCCACCCATCGCTGCGGCGTAGCCAGATTCAGTCTTGAAATAACCAAGCAAATCGCCGAGGTCCGTTTGAAGTTCCTTCTCCGCGAGCACGTCATAGGGCGGGTTCCCCACCACGCAATCGAACCCCGCCGATCCTTCCTCAATCCGGTCCTTGTGCCTGAGCTGCTGGTGGCGCGAGTCGACGAAGCCGAAAAAGACCTCGGGGAATTCGGCCTCCCAGTGAAAAAAGCGGCGATCGGGGCGCTGGGCGAGCAGCTCCACCTGGGCGACCAGCTCCCGCTCATCATCGTCAAGAAGCGAGGTGGTCCCCAAGTTGTCTGCCTTCGTCCGTGTCGCCGCTTTCGATCTAGTGCTCTGTCGGCCTTGCTGTGATCGATGTTGGTTGGCCGTCGGCTGTCGCGGCCAGGGCGTCGCGTTGAGGCGACTCGGTTCCTACTTCGAATCAACCGGTGGCGGCGGCTCCTGCCCCCTCGACGTCGGTCCACAGGGCAACGCGTACCCGCGCTCGCTATGCGCGGCCGCCGCGGCCCAGATCTCGCGGCCTTCCACCAATCCTGAAGCCAAGTCCAGGCTTCGGCGGACACCTGCACGGCGGGCTGACGCCCTTGTGCTGTCCGCCAACGCCTGGCCTTTATCACACGCGCTGCCATTGGGCCTTGGCCTTCTATGCCAGCCACCCGGCGGCTTGCTCGGCCCAGTAGGTCAGGATCATTCCGGCGCCGGCACGGCGTATCGCGATCAGCGATTCCAGCGCGGTGGCGCGTTCGTCGAGCCAGCCTCGCTGGGCGGCGGCCTTGATCATGCTGTACTCGCCCGACACGTTGTAGGCCGCCAGGGGCACGCCGGGGAACCGATCCCGAGCGACGGCGATGACGTCGAGATAGGCCAACGCCGGCTTGACCATGATGATGTCGGCGCCTTCCGCCAGATCGAGCTCGATCTCGCGCAGGGCCTGGCCGCTCCCGGCGGTGGGGTCCATCTGGTAGCCGCGGCGGTCGCCCATCGCCGGCGCGTTTTCGGCCGCCTCGCGGAAGGGACCATAAAAGGCGCTCGCGAACTTGGCGGCGTAACTCATGATCGGCAGGTGCTCGAACCCCGCCGCGTCGAGCGCCGCCCGGATCGCACCCACCATGCCGTCGATCATTCCGCTGGGCGCCACCACCTCGGCGCCGGCCCGCGCATGGCTCACGGCCTGCCGGCCCAAGAGTTCAAGCGTGGCGTCGTTGTCGACGTCGAAGCGTCCGGCGCGTTCATTGACCACGCCGCAGTGGCCGTGGCTGGTGTACTCGCAAAAACAAACATCCGTGATGACCATCAACTCGGGCGCGGCCCTCTTGGCCGCCCGCACCGCGTCCTGTACGATCCCGTCGTCGTCGCAGGCATCGCTTCCCTGGTCGTCCTTGTGCTGGGGAATGCCGAACAGGATGATGCCGCCCAGCCCCAGGCCGGCGATTCGCCGCACCTCGTCTTCGAACAAGTCGAGCGACCATTGACAATGCCCGGGCATCGAGGCGATTTCGCGGCGAACGCCTTGGCCGCGGCGAACGAACATCGGCAACACGAGACTGGTCGGCGAAAGCCGCGTTTCGCGCACCAACTCGCGGACGCCGGGATGTTGGCGCAAGCGGCGCAGCCTCGTCGTGGGAAAGCCGCCGGGCGTGCGGCCGCGGGCGCGGGGATCTCGCTCACTGGGATCTCGCTCGTTGGGGGGCTGCATGCTCGGTTCACTCCGCGGGTTCTTCCGGTACTTCGGCCAGCGCGGCACGCGACCGCGCGACGGCCGCGGCGGCCCACGATCGGCCGTCGTATAGTTCGATCACCGCTTGCCAAATGGCCCGGGCGGCGCCCGGATCGTCGGCCCTGAGCTCGTCGGCGCGGTCCAGTTGCCGCTCGAGCAGTTGGTGGTGCTCCTCGGTGTGCTGCTTGACTTGCTTTCGCAACTTTTCGACACGGAGGCGGGCCAGTTCCAGAAGATCCTGGTTCGCCTCGGCTTCGGGACCGTACATCGCGACGAGCGCCCGCA
>DATLQY010001008.1:0-5184 GCA_035534975.1 Pirellulales bacterium | reverse complement strand
AGAATACGGCGACCACGGATTCGGCGGGGGGCTGCATGGCGGGGGAGTTCAACCTTTGGAGGTGGTGAGAATGTGGGCGCGCAAGCGGATCGATATTTCCTGGATCGACCTGGCGTTCGGCGCGGTGCGCTGTTTCGCGCCCGCGCATCGCCGGCGCCCGGCGCCGCGCAGCGAAGCACTTCGGCCGGCCGACGGCGACACGCTTGAATCGTTGTCGGTCCGCAGCGGTTTCGACCTGCTCCTGACCGCGCTCGGGCTACCGCCCGGCAGCGAAGTGCTCGTCTCGGCCGTGACGATCCGCGACATGACGCGGATCGTCGAGGAACACGGCCTGACGCCCGTCGCGATCGAGCTCGAGGCGGCGACAATGGCGCCCGACCCGGAGCGTCTGCGGCAGGCGGTGACGCCGGCCACGCGGGCCATCTTGGTGGCCCACTTGTTCGGCGGCCGGATCGACTTGAGACCGATCGCCGAATTCGCCGCCGAGCATGATTTACTGCTGATCGAGGATTGCGCCCAGGCTTACGCGGGGCCCGAGTTCACGGGGCACCCGGCCGCGATCGCTTCGATGTTCAGTTTCGGCCCGATCAAGACGGCCACGGCCCTGGGAGGCGCGTTGGTCCATGTCCGCGATCCAGCCTTGCTTACCCGGATGCGCCGACTTCAAGCTGAATACCCGCGGCAAGGTCGCTGGGCGTTCCTGCTTCGGCTGGCCAAGTACGCTGGCTTGAAGGCGATTTCCGCGCGGCCCGTCTACGGCGCGTTGGTGCGGCTCCTGCGGGCCCTCGGCGTCGATCACGATCGACTGGTGAACGGCGCGGTCCGAGGATTCGCCGGCGAGGGCTTCTTCGCTCGCATCCGCCGACAGCCCTGCGCGGCGCTCTTGGCGCTGATGGAACGCCGCGTGCGACGGTTCGACCCACGCCGGCTGGCGGCGCGCGCCGCGGCGGGCGAGGCCTTCCTGGAGCGGCTGGGCGAGGTCGAGGCTTGCCCTGGCGCGGCGAGCACGCCGCACAGCCACTGGGTGTTTCCGCTACGGGTCGACGACCCGCCCACGGCCATCGCCGCCCTGGCCCGCTCGGGCTTCGATGCGACCCAAGGCCAAAGCCTGGTAGTCGTCGATCCGCCCGACGATCGGCCTGAGCTTGACCCTCTCGTCACTCGGGATACGATGAAAAAAGTCATTTATCTTCCTTGTTATCCCGAGTTGCCTCCGGAAGCGATTTCGCGACTGGCCGCGGCGATCGCGCCGTTGGCCGCCGCGGCGCCGCCCGTCAGGCAAGCCCTTGCCAGGAGCGAAATCCTATGCACGTCAACGCCCCAATCGAACGTCTCGTCGATCTGAGCGACCCATCCGCCAACGTCATCTTCAACATGTCGCTGGAGGAGGCGATCGAGTGCGTCGGCAGCGGCGATCCCCAGCGGGTGCGCGCCATCGATGGCCAGTTCGCGCTTCTCCATCGCCGCGGCCAGACGATCCGCATGGCACGCTCGATCGGCCGCCCGATGAGATACTTCATCGCCAAACGGGCCGAGGGCCCCTGCCTGGTCGTGGCCGAGCGGATCGACCAGATTCGCGCCTTCCTCGAAAGCGAAGGTTTGGACGGCCAGTTCCATCCCTCCTACACGCGGATGGTGCCCGCCCATCACTTGCTCGAGATCGCCCTGGTCGGCTGCCCCGATCCAAACCCCACTTATCGCCGCTTCCTCCAGCCCCAGCGCAACCGGCTTCCGCCCGACCTCGACGAAATCGGGCGTGCGTACATCGGCGCGCTGGCCGAGGAGTGCCGGCGCTGGTTGGCGGCCATCGAACCGCGTGAGCCGATCGGTGTTTTGTTTTCGGGAGGAATCGACTCGGGCGCCCTGTTCCTCGTGCTCCATCACCTGCTGCTCGAACGCGGCCAGTCGCCGGCGCGGCTCAAGGCGTTCACCCTGTCGGTCGACGGCGGCGACGACGTGCGACAATCGGCCGAGTTTCTCGAAACGCTCGACCTGGGGCTGTTCCTGGAGCCGATTCGCATCTCCGCTTCGGCCCTCGACCGCGCCGAAGCGATCCGCGCCATCGAGGACTACAAACCGCTCGATGTTCAATCGGCCGCCATGGCGCTGGCGCTCTGCCGCGGCATTCGCCGGCGGTATCCCGACTGGAAGTACCTGGCCGACGGCGACGGCGGCGACGAGAACCTCAAGGATTACCCGATCGAGGAAAACCCCGAGCTCACGATCCGTAGCGTGTTGAACAACCTGATGCTGTACCAGGAAGGCTGGGGCGTCGATGCGATCAAGCACTCGCTGACCTATTCGGGCGGCCAAAGCCGGGGCCATGTGCGTTCGTACGCCCCCGGGCGGCTCTTCGGTTTCCGCGGCTTCAGCCCCTACGCGCTGGCCAACGTGATCGAAGTCGCCGAGGGCATCCCCTTCATCGAGCTGACCGACTGGCGGCACGACCGGCTCTACGCCCTCAAGGGCGAGGTCGTGCGCCGCGGCGTCGAGGCGATCACGGGCCTGTCCATGCCGGTCTTCGAGAAGCGGCGGTTCCAGCACGGCGCCGGCGATCGCGGCGCCTTGGCCGCGATCTTTCCTGACGATCCGGCCGTCTACCGCAGGGAATTCGCGGAGATGTTCGAATGATATGGATTGCGGATCGGAATTCCGGCCACGGCCTTCGGCCGCAACCCAATTGGGAAACCCGTCACGATTAACCAAAAGAGAGCAGAAAAGTGGCCCACGGATAGCGTGGCAATACCACGGATGAAAGCGAGTCGGAATCGTCAAAATCCATGCGTGGTATTGCCGCGCCATCCGTGGGTGTTTTTGCCCATGCCGTGTGCGACGCCGTCCACCTCGCAGCATAGAATCTTCGCGGGGGCAACAAAGAAATTAAACGTTTGTAGTCCGACATTCCACGTCCCAATGGCTGCGCCCGAGCCAATGACTACGGAACCCAATCGACAGACTGCGGACGTCCTCCCACCGGCCACGATCGGAAATCCGCGATCCGCAATCCGCGATCCACAATCCGCGATCCACAATCCGCTCCGGCGCTCGTTCTCGCCGACGAAGAGATTCTCGCATTGCGCCCGCCCAAAAACGCGGTCGATTGGTACCGGCCGTTTCATTTTCTGCTCGAGCGGGAGCGGACCGCGGCGGGTGACGTGGACGACGTGGCGACGATCTTCCTCGTCAACCGCGAATGCCCCTGGCGCTGCCTGATGTGCGACCTGTGGATGAATACGACCGACCAGAGCGTGCCCGCCGGCGCGGTGCCGGCGCAAATCGACTACGCCCTGGGCCGCCTGCCCCCTGCTCGGCACGTGAAGCTCTACAACAGCGGCAACTTCTTCGACGCGCGCGCCGTGGCGCCGGCCGATCATGGGGCGATCGCCGAGCGGGTCGGCCGCTTCGCCACGGTGATCGTCGAAAACCACCCCAAGCTCTGCGGCGATGCCTGCCTTCGCTTTCGCGACCTGGTGTGTACGACGTTGGAAGTGGCCCTCGGCCTGGAGACGGTCCATCCCGTCGTGTTGCCGCGGCTCAACAAGGGAATGACGCTCGACGATTTTGCCCGCGCCGTCGAATTCCTCCTTTCGGGCGCGATCACGGTGCGGGCATTCATCTTGTTGCGTCCGCCCTACCTATCGGAGGCGGAGGGCGTCGAGTGGGCGGTCAAGTCGCTGGAGTACGCTTTTTCACTTGGGGTCGGTTGTTGTTCGGTGATCCCCACGCGCGGCGGCAACGGCGCGCTAGCGCGGTTGCAAGCGGCGGGTGAATTCGCTCCACCCCGGCTGCGTTCGCTTGAGCTCACGCTCGAAGCGGGCCTGGCGCTGCGGCGCGGCCGCGTGTTCGCCGACCTGTGGGATGCCGAGCGGATTTGCGATTGCTCCGCCTGCGGCCCGGCCCGCGTGGCGCGGCTGGCCGAAATGAACATGACGCAGCGGTTGCCACCGCCGATCACGTGTGGGGTTTGTGGCGACGATCACACCGTGGGGCAGGTTTCCAAGGGGCCATAGCGTGGCCATCGGCCTTCTTCCCGCGCGGCGGTGCTCGCGCTGATGCCAAATCGTCCGCCGCTGTTGCATTGCCAAATCGGCCTAAACCGAAGCCAATTGCCCTAAAGCCGGGTTAATCTGGTTGACAAGGGGTGGGTTATGGCTCCATGATAGTTTCTCATCCGAGGTGGTTCATCCCAGGTTGGTCCCATGGACGATCGTTGGCTCTCCGTCGATGAAGTCGAAGATCTCGGCGTAGTCGCTCGCCGCCTTTCCGCCCACACGATGCAACACCAGACCTGCCGCCGAGCTTGCCACGCACGGCATCGCCATAGGTCCCAGTCGATTCCATGGCCACAATCATCTTGCGACTCGCCGCCAAGGCCACCAGCAACCGAACTAACAATTCAATCTCCGATGGATTCTCGACCGTCCAAGGTCGCTCGAACGATCCATCACTCCAACGGACGACCACGTAAATCACGAACTTCCCCACATCCAGACCTACCGTGACAGGTCCCTGCGGACCTCGCAACAGCACCAATTCCAGCTCCACATGCTTGACTTCCGTCGACCGATACGCTTTTCTTCTCATGGGGACGACCTCCTAAAAACAGTGCGTGGGTTGGAAAAACCGTAACACCAACCCCCGACCATTCCGAGGCGTCCGCCTTCTCTTACCTACCTATAGCCAACTTCGTTTCCTTCTGTTCAATTCAATCCGTCATGGTTCTTCTCGGGGCGCGGATGCAAGTATCGGCCTGGTCACGAGCGGGCTCTCGTTTGTCGTCGCCGTTTGGTGGAAAACCCTCCATTCGAGCGCGGCCTCCGCGCGTTGGGACTCAATCAGGGCCTCTTCCACCAACGAGTGCATGCAACGTCTCGACCGGCGTTGATCTTGGCGCGCGCCGGTAGAGCGGGACGCGTACGCGTTTCTTCGGCGAGCGCCCGATCATTCACCCTCTTTCGCTGCCGGCTCGGTATCGGCCGCCGCCGGCGCGTTTCCTGTGGCGGGTCCGTCGGGTTGCCGCGGCGGTTGGGCGCTCTTGCCCATTTCTTCGAGCAACTTGCGGAAGTCGTCGCGATCGCGCAACGCTTCGAGGTCGGTGTCTTGTTTCATGTGGGCCACGTCGTTGAACCCGGCGACGACGGCCTGCTTGAGCCAATCCATCGCCCGCTCCGCCTCGGCGGCGGC
>DATLQY010001007.1:0-19601 GCA_035534975.1 Pirellulales bacterium | reverse complement strand
CCCGTTCGTTGGCCGAAGATCGTGGCGTGCAGATCCGCCGCTACGAGATCATCTACCAGGTGACCGACGACCTGAAGTTGGCCCTGGAAGGCATGCTCAAGCCGGAGCAACGCGAAGTGGGGCTTGGTCGCGCCCTGGTGCAGCGCACGTTCGTCATCAGCCGGCTGGGCACGATCGCCGGCTGCCGTGTGTTGTCGGGCACGGTCGAACGCAACTGCCGCGTGCGGGTGATTCGCGACAGTCGGATCATCGGCGACTATCCGTTGGATTCGCTTAAACGCGAGAAGGACGACGCGCGCGAAGTCCGCGAGGGAATGGAGTGCGGCATGAAGCTGCGTGGATTCAACGACCTCAAGGACGGCGACCTCCTCGAAGCCTACAAGGTCGAGGAAGTCGCCCGTACATTGTAATGTCGAGTCGCCGGGTCCAGAAAGCCGCCGAGGCCGTACGCGAGGTTGTCAGCATGGCGATCCTCACCGAGTTGAACGACCCCCGCGTGCGCGACGTCACCGTGACCCATGTCGAGATGACGCCCGACATGCGGCAGGCGAAGGTTCACGTCTCGATCATGGGCGACGAAACGAAGCAGCGGCTGAGCATGGCCGGGCTGAAGAGCGCGGCCGGTTTCTTGCAATCGAAGGTGGCCAGCCGCATTGATACGCGCTACACCCCCAAGCTCGAGTTCCTGCTCGACATGGGGGTCAAGAAGTCGATCGCGATCGCCGAAATCCTCCGCCGCGTGCTCCCCTCCGAGCCCGACGCCGCCCCACCGCCGGACGCCGAACTGCCCGACGACGAACTTCCGGACGACGGAACGGACGACCTTCGCGACGACGACGAATAAACCAAATTACTGACACCTCGAAGTTGATTCCGAGAGACGCATGCCCACCACGAACCGCATGGCGCTGTTGACCAAGATCCACAAGGTGCTGAAGAAGCACTACAAGCCGGTATCCCCCGTCGAACGGACCCTGCTCGAACACCTGCTGTATGCCTGTTGCCTGGAAAACGCGTCTTACGAGGCGGCCGATCGGGCATATGCCTCGATCTCGACCGACTTCTTCGACTGGAACGAGGTCCGCGTGAGCACGGTCAAGGAGCTGGCCGAGGTGATGCACGCGTTGCCCGACCCGTCGTCCTCCGCTTCCAACCTGAAGCGAATTCTGCAAGGCGTGTTCGAGTCGACCTATTCCTTCGATCTCGAATTGCTCAGGAAGCAGAACCTCGGTGTGGCCCAGCAGCGGTTGAAGAAGCTCGAGGGTTGCACCGATTTCGCGGTGGCGTACGTGACCCAGGCCGTGTTGGGCGGGCACGCGATTCCGGTCGACCGGGGCTTGTTCGATTGTCTTGCCGTGCTCGGACTAGTGACGGAAGTCGACCGCAAATCGAGCACGGTCCCAGGAATGGAGCGGGCCATTGCGAAGAACAAGGGGATCGAGTTTGGCTCACTGGCGCATCAGCTTGGCGCCGACTTCGTGGCCAACCCGTACGCGCCGGCCTTGCACAAGGTCCTGATCGAGATCGACCCTGATTGCAAGGAACACCTGCCCAAAAGACCTCCCAAGGGTTCCAAAGCGCCCGCGGTGTCTCTGCCACCGGCCGACGAGGCGAAGAAGGCCAGGCACACGAGAGAACCCAATGAAACTATCCCGACCAAGGAAATCAAGGAAGCCAAACCGGCCACCCCCGCGGCGCCGCCGGCCGAATCGAGCGAAACCAGGCCGGCCGCCGACAAGAAGAAGCCCGCCGAGCCGGCGAAGAAGCCCCCGCTTGCCAGAAAAAGTGAAACCGACAAACCGGCCGCCGAAGCGGCGAAGCAGCCCGTGAAGGGGACGGTCGAAAAAAAGAAATCGGCGTCGGCAGGGCTGGCGAAGCGCAAACCGCGTTGACGTGGCCCCTGGGCGATGTCCCTGTTATACTTCATAATCGGTTGGTATCATGTCGCGGAGGTGCGCCGTGCGTTTTGCGACGCTTGCATATTGGCTGTCAGGGTTGTTGTTGCTTGCACCGGCGGGTGCTTACGGGCAAGGCACGGCCGCTGCGCCGAAGGTCCCGGTCCCGCCGGCCCTTGACGAGGGTGGGGCCCTCGGTGCCGACGAGCCGCGGCCGGACGCCGAAGACGCGGGAGAATTGTTGCTTGACGATCGCCCGGAGCCCTTCGTTCCGGCACGCCCTCGAACTGACGCGGAGGCGGAGCGATTGCAGGCCCTGAGCCTGTTCGCCGCCGCGCGGATGAAGGAGCAGCACGAGGATTTCGTCGGGGCCTTGAAGCTTTACCAGCGGGCATTGCGGCACCATCCCACCTCGCTGCCCATCCTGGACCAGATCGTCGAGCTGGCCCTGCGGTTGGGCCGCGAGGCCGAAGCCATTCGCTACGCGACGCTTGCCGCCGAGCTGGACCCTTCCGATGCCAATCGCTTGCGTGCTTTGGCGAAAGAGCTCGGAGGCCACGGGGAATACGAAAGGGCTTTGAAGCTTTACGATCAGGCGCGCGCGCTGCACGCCGGTGCGCGCACCGCGGGCTACATTATCCTGACGCACGAAGCCGGCAACCTTCAGTTCCTGACGCAACGCTACGACCTGGCCGCCGATTCGTTCGCGGAGGTGATGGCCGCGCTTGACCACGCCGACGACTTCGGCATCGACGAGGATGTGCGGCGTAATCTGTTTGGCCGGGCCGGACCGGCGAGGACGTACGAGCTATTCGCCGAGGCGTTTCTCCTGGCCGACCGGCCGGACCAGGCGGAGGAGGCGTTCGAAAAAGCGAACGCCGCGGCGCCGAACGCCGCGGTGTACGCCTACCATCGCGCGATCCTTTACGACCGTCGCGGCCAAAGAGCCGGGGCTTTCGAGCAATTGCAAAACTATCTCATGGCCCGCGAAAGCAAGGAGGGCGCGGCCCCTTACGAGTTGCTTTCGAAAGTTCTGGCCGACATGGGGCGCGAAACCGAGTTACTGCCGCTCTTGGAGAAAGCCCGCGCCGATGATCCTGATAACGCGCCATTGCGGCTCTACCTTGCGGACCGCTATTTGGCCGCCGACAAGGCCGACCTGGCCGAACCGCTCTACGCCGAGGCCGCCGCCGAGTCGCCCTCGCCCGGCACCTTCCAGTCGCTGGCCGCGATTTATCGTCAGGCCGGGCGGCACGACAAGCTGCTCGAGGTCATGGGTGAGTGTGTCGGCGTCGCCCAACGCGCGATGACTGAACGCGAAATCGACGGGCAATATCTCAAGACGACCTGGCTGAGCGTGCTGGGCGCGGAGGCCGAGCGCATCGTCGGCGAAGGCGAAGTTGTCGACGCGCTGCTCGAATCCGCGCGGAAGAAGTACCGCGACGGTCCCGAGAGCCTGAGCTACGACGAGCGCGTGGCGGCCGGGCTGGCGGCGCTCGCGGCCCGGCGATCCGCCGCCGCCGATGAGTTCTTCTCCCTGGCAATGACGATCCAGCGCCGGCACGCCGAAGACCTGTACCGGACCTGGGCGTTCAGCCTGCTGTCCGATGAGGCGTACGACGACGCGGAACGGCTCTTGCGACGGGCGCTCGTCGACCTGGGACCGGCGGCCAACGGTCCCGAGCTGCACCACTTGCTTTCCGTCGTCTTGGAGCTCGCCGACAAGTACGACGAAGCATTGACGGTCGCAAAGACCGCCGTCGGCCGCGCGGCGCGTGCCAACGCCGGCACGCGGGCAATGCTCGAAAGCCGCATTCCCTGGATTCTATTTCACTCGAAGCGCTACGATGACGCGGCTGCGGCCTACAAGGCGTTCATCGGTACCTTTGAGAGCGAGCGGCGGTCGGACGCGGTTCGCGAACATTTGCAGAGGGCCAGGCTGGTGCTGTCGAACCTCTGTGTGATCCAGCACGACGTGCCGCAGGCCGAGGAGTGGCTCGAGCAGGTCCTGGACGAGGACCCCGAAAACATCTCGGCCCAGAACGACCTCGGGTACCTCTGGGCCGACGAGGCGAAGCACCTCGATCGGGCCTTGGAAATGGGTCGGCGTGTGGTGGCCGCCGAACCGGACAATGCCGCGTACCGCGACACGCTTGGTTGGGCGTTGTACAAGCTCGGTCGTAACGACGAAGCCGTCGTCGAGCTGCGTAAGGCGACCGAAGTCGAGAAGCCCGACGGCGTGATTCTGGAGCACCTGGGTGACGCGCTGCTGTCCGTCGGACGGACGACCGAGGCCAGGGCTGCCTGGCAACGGGCGTACCAGCGCTGCGAGGAACAGGGCGAAAACGACAAGCTCGAAGCGATCAAGCAGAAGCTCGCTGCGAACCCGGAAGCAGTCCCCGCGAAGGATGAAGACGATTAGCTCTGTGGTGGCTGGCGGCAGAGCCTAAGCGATGCCCCGGCTCGCGGGGCAGGTTTCCAAGGGGCCAAAAACCTCACTATGACCCCTTGGAAACCTGCGTGCGTTATGAAATCCGAAATCCGAAATCCGAAATCCGAAATTCATCATGGCAGGTCATTCGCACTGGGCTAACATCGCCCACAAGAAATCGTTGATTGACGCCAAGCGCGGCAAGCTGTGGAGCAAGCTCGCCAAGGCGATCATCGTCGCGGCCAAGATGGGCGGCGGCGACCCCGACCACAACCTGCGCCTCCGTTACGCGATCGATGCCGCGCGCGCTGTGAGCATGCCCAAGGAAAACATCCAGAGGGCAGTCAAGCGCGGCACCGGCGAGCTCGACGGCGGCAATCTCGACGAGGTGCTCTACGAAGGCTATGGACCCGGCGGGGTGGCGGTGCTCTGCGAGATCTTGACCGATAACCGCAACCGCACCGCCGGCGAAATCCGAAAGGTGTTCGAAATCTGCGGCGGCAAGCTTGGTGAATCGGGCTGCGTCGCCTGGATGTTCGAGCGGAAGGGTTTGTTCGTTCTCTCCGCCGCCCAGACCGACGAGGACGCGCTGATGGAGCTGGCCCTCGATGCCGGAGCCGACGACGTCAAGCGCATGGGTGAGAACTTCGAGGTCACCTGCGACCCCAGCACCTACCAAAAGGTGTCCGATGCGCTGGGTGCCAAGGGGCTCAAGACGGACGTCAGCCAGATCGCCCGCATCCCTACGAACACCGTCGATCTCGACGCCGAGGCGGGCCGCAACGTGCTCAAGCTTATGGAGAAACTCGACGACCACGACGACGTCCAAAGCGTGGCGGCGAATTTCAACATCCCCGACGAGGCCATGAGCGAAATCGCCGGCGCCTAGAAGAAGCCTACCTCGACCGCTTTTTGCGCGCGGGGAGAGGAGCACGCTCCTCGTCGGCAAACAACTCTTCGAGCGGCACGGAGAAGCCGGACAAGACCTTTCCCCCACTCAACGTTTCGCGCTCGCGCAGCAGCTTCGACGACTTTCTGCCGGTGAAGACTTCCACGGTGCGCTTTCGCGGATCGACGAACCAAACGAGACGTACGCCGGCGTCGAAATAGTCGTCGAGCTTTCGGGACATTTCCTTCGGCGTGTTCCCTTCGCTTAAGACCTCCACCGCCAAGTCGGGGACGAGGTCTGGCAGCGGCTTTCTCGTGCCGCGGCTTTCGGGAAATCTCTTCCACGATGCAAAGGCAACGTCAGGAATGCGCACCAGCCCGGGAAACAGCCGCATCATGCCATCGGGGCCTGACACTCTGCCGAGCTTGTGCGCCTTGACGAAGTTGCGAATCAGAGCGATCAACTCAACCGTCAAGCAAGATTCTTCATAACCCACGGTCTTCTCCACCAGCACGCCATCGACCAGCTCGCAAAGTCGGTCTTCGCGCTCTTCGATTTCGATCACGTCGTCTTCCGTCGCCGTGCCCGGCGCCGGCACATTACGGATGCGCCAGGCGGGCATGTCTCCAAAGAGCTCCGCAAGAGTGTTGATGGTTAAGCCGGTGGATGGGCTTTCGACGATGGCCATGGCGACTCCGGCGCGAGGAACGTACCGTATTATGGCGTGTCGGCGAGAGAGGGGCAAGTTGGTCGAAGATTTCCGGTTCTCGGAGTACCTTCGGGATTCGGGGATTCTTCACAGGGCGGTCGTCCGCCCTCGTCCGCCCTGAAAGGGCGCGCTGCAACAGCCAGGGGCAACGCCCCTGGTTCGCACAACGAAAACCTGTTGTAAGCCCCACCGGGGCGCGCTGAGCGTTTTGCCGCCGCGACGCTCAGCGCGCCCCGGTGGGGCTTTACGAGATTTGGCGCGCGTCCGCGTACCAGGGGCGTTGCCCCTGGCTATTACAGCGCCGCACCTTCGGTGCTATTACCGGCCAAACCGTGATGCTACCGCCGCATGAATCACCAATAAATAAGACTCATACACCCGCCACGCGCGGCTTTCGCGCCCACCATGGCCTCACCAGCGCATGATGGCCGTTCCCCAGGCCAATCCCGCTCCGAAACCGCTTACCAAAATGCGATCGCCGCGTGCGATGCGCCCTTGTTGGCAGGCTTCGTCGAGTGCCAACGGAATGCTGCCCCCCGACGTATTGCCGTAACGGTCGAGGTTGACGAACA
This sequence comes from Pirellulales bacterium, assembly GCA_035534975.1. Classification (GTDB taxonomy): domain Bacteria; phylum Planctomycetota; class Planctomycetia; order Pirellulales; family JAICIG01; genus DATKSN01. The sequence goes on along the minus strand of DATLQY010001007.1, from coordinate 13,105 downwards.
CCTTACGGCGGTCGATGCCCAGCACGTCGGTGGCCGCGTAGACGATCCGCTGGTTGGCCTGGTGCAACACGACGAGGTTGACCTCCTGCGCGGTCATTTCCGATGCCCGGAGTACGTCGTTGATCGATTCGTCCAACAGCCGCACGGCCCATTTGAACACCGCACGGCCATCCATTTGCAGGTACTGAAGCCCCACTTCCAACAGTTCGCCGCGGATCGGCAATCGCGAACCGCTCATCGGCCGGCTGAGCAAATCGCCGCCCGAACCGTCGGCCCCCAGGGCAAACGATAGCAAACCCTGTTCCGGATTGCCGGTGGCCAGGAGCACCGCCCCGGCGCCATCGCCGAACAACGGGTAGGTCCGTTGGTCTTTGGGGTTCAAAATCCGGCTGTTGCAGTCGGCCCCGATGACCAGCGCCAGCTTGCTGCACCCGGCGACCACGGCCCCGGCGCCCATCACCAGCGCGAACATGAAGCCCGCGCACGCCGCTTGCAAATCGAACGCCGCGGCGCGCAGGCCAAGCCGGTCTTGAACCAGGCAGGCCGTTGAGGGGAAAGGCATGTCGGGCGTGAACGTGCCGACGATCACGAGGTCGATTTCCGCCGGGTCCACCCCGGCGCGCTCGATGCACTGCCGAGAGGCGCGAATTGCCAGGTCGCTGGTGGCCATTTCCGGCGGCGCATGGCGGCGCTCGCGGATGCCGGTCCGTTGCACGATCCAGCTTGGGTCGAATCCGAGCGTGGTGCGGAGGTCTTCGTTGGTGACCACCGGGTCGGGCACATAGCTCCCCGTGGCGAGCACCTGGAACCCCATCAGCCGACGGAGCGGGGCTTTGTTGTATTGGTTCGGTTCGCCGCTCATCAGGTCTTACTTGGCCTCTCGTCCCAAACGATAGTTCAATGCTGCACGCGGCCGTGGGGCAGGTTTCCAACCTGCCATAGTGAGATGTATGGCAGGTTGGAAACCTGCCCCACGAGCCGGGGCATCGCTAACGCTCTGCCGCCAGCCACCAATTTCTCATGACAAAACGCCCCATTTTCGACCGCCGTGTGTTGCATCAATGGTGGGCGGTGCCCACCCTACGCCTCGTTACGCCTGGGCCAACGGGGTATCGATCCAGCGCCGCTGGCGGTACGATTCAAGCACCGCGTCGGCCACGAGCTGGGCGTTCAGGCCGTCGTAAAAACTCGGCACCGCTTGCCGGCCGGCTACGATCGCCGAAACGAATTCCCAAACGAGGTCGTAGCGGAATACCGTGGCCGGTTTTCCGTCGGCCGGGTCGCGCGGGCTATCGGCGGGTTTGAGGAACTCGCGGGGCACCGGTTCCGGCGCGAGGTCGCTGCCGGCGCGGCCAATCAAAATCGTGTTCGGCTCATGCAAGCGATAGACCGCGGACCCTTCGGAGCCGTTGACTTCGGCCCATTCGTGGCCAAATCCGTCGCGGTGATAGCCTTTGGCCAAGGTGGTGCCTTCCCAGACGCCCACCGCCCCGCTGGTGAACTCGCCGATCAGGCACGACCAATCGTCCACGTTCGAGGGTTCGCAGGACTTGCCCTCCACCGTGGTGGTCCGCGAGCAGAAGTGAGCGACCGCTCCGCAGACCCGCGCCAATGGTCCCATCAGATCGATGGCGAAGTCGATGCGATGGATCGTCATGTCGAACAGGTCGCCCGCTCCGGCCAGGTGCTGGTATTGCCGCCATCCCCAGCTCGTTTCCGGCCAATCCAGAAATCGTTGCGAACGGAAGTGCCGTGGCACGCCCAGGGCGCCCGTGGAAACCAGGTGCTTCAGGTACCGCATCGAAGGCGCAAAGCGATAAGTGAAGGCGGTCATGTGGACCACCCCGGCATCGCGGGCCGCCGTGTACATCTCGGCGACTTCGCCGGCGCTCAGGCCCAGCGGTTTTTCGCACATCACATGTTTGCCGGCCCTGGCGGCGGCCAGCGCGATCGGCCGGTGGGTAAAGTTGGGCGTGGCGATGATCAGGGCATCGATCGCCGGGTCGTTGGCGATCGCCTGGGCATCGGTGGTGACGTGCTCGACGTTCCATTCGCCACGCCGCCGCTGGAGAAGCTTGGCGTCGGCGTCACAAACCGCCGCCAACTCGGCACGCGGGTCGAGCCGGATCGCCGGAACGTGATGATAGTCGCTGACCGCGCCGGCGCCGACGATGGCGATCCGCACCGGCCGTTGTGTTCGTTGGACGCCCATACCAGCACACTTGCGCGACTTGGCTACCGCTTCGAGAACTGCGTTCCTCGTCGTGCGCCGCGTAGTCCGTAGTGCTTGCGCTCCTTCATGCGGCTGTCGCGGGTCAGCAAATTCTCCTCGCGCAAGGCCGCCTCCACCGCGGGGTCGTAAATCTTCAGCGCCCTCGCCAGGCCCATCTTCACGGCGCCCGATTGGCCCGTGTTGCCGCCGCCATGGGCCTTGATGATCACGTCGACATTGGCGCGCAAGCCCGATTTCTCCAGCGGCGCCAACACCGCGTTGCGGTCCTGCTGGTTGACGAAGTACTGCTCGAGGGGCCGTCCGTTGACGGTGATGTTTCCTGATCCGGCGCGAACACGCACGCGGGCCACTGAGGTCTTGCGGCGGCCCGTGCCCAAGGAGTCGCCGGGCGGGCGGGAAGTGATCGCTGGAGTCTCGACGCTTGACATGGTGTTGGTTCGATTCGGGGTGTTGGGAAATGACCTACTTGAGACCCAGTGCCTTTACTTGAGACCCAGTGCCTTGGGTACCGGCATTTGGGCCTGGTGCGGATGTTCGGCGCCCGCGTACACTTTGAGTTTAGCTAGCATCGACGCCGCCAGCTTGTTCTTGGGTAGCATTCGACGCACGGCTTCGGAGAGGATTTTCTCGGGCTGGAACTTCAGCCGCTCGGCCGCCGTTTCACTCCGCAGCCGAGTGTAGCCTGTGTACCAGGTGTACTTCTTCTGCTCCCACTTCTTGCCAGTGAAGGCCACCTTGTCGGCGTTCACCACCACCACGTAATCGCCCGTATCAATGTGCGGCGTGTAGGTCGGACGGTGCTTGCCCATCAAGATCATGGCGATATCGGAGGCCAGCCGGCCGACAACCTTGTCGGTGGCATCGACGAGCCACCATTTTTGCTCGACGTCGCCCGGTTTAGCCATGAAGGTCTTCATTTTCGCTCACCTAGGATATAAATGCCAGAAATTCCAGCGAATTCCGCTACAAGTGCGGCATGAACTCGCTATTGCCTGCTCAAAGCTCCAACCTGACAAGCAGGCGATAGCCAATCTACCGCGTAACCCTTGTCAGTTCAAGGGATGTGCCGTACTCTGGGGCCATGATCGCCGGAGTCATCAAAGAAAGTTGTCCTGGCGAGCACCGTGTCGCCCTAGTGCCCACCGCGCTGGCACCGCTCGCCAAGGCTGGTTGTGAAGTGCTTATCGAGCCAGGGGCGGGCTGGGAGGCCGGGTTCGCCGACGCCGCCTACCTCGAAAAAGGGGCGAAAATCGCCGCCGACCGCGCCGAAGTCTGTCGCCTCTGCGACGTCGTTTTGCAGGTCCGCGCGCTGGGGTCGAACCTTGAAGCGGGCGTGACCGATCTGGAATGGGTGCGGCAGGGCCAGGTTTTCTTGGGCTTTTGCGACCCGCTTTCCCCTGCCGGGGCGGCCGCCGCCCAACAAATGGCCGTCCGCGGTGGAACGCTCTTCTCGATGGAGTTGGTTCCCCGCATCACCCGGGCACAGTGCATGGACGCACTTTCGTCCATGGCCTCGATCGCCGGCTACAAGGCGGTGTTGCTGGCCGCCGCGGCGTTGCCCAAAATCTTCCCCATGATGATGACCGCCGCGGGCACGATTTCGCCGTCGAAGGTGTTCATCGTCGGGGCCGGGGTCGCGGGTTTGCAGGCGATTGCTTCCGCCCGGCGTCTTGGCGCCATCGTCGAGGCCTACGATGTGCGGCCGGTCGTCAAGGAGCAGGTGGAGAGCCTGGGGGCCAGGTTCCTCGACCTGCCGTTGGAAACGGCCGCGGCGCAGGACCAGGGTGGCTATGCCAAGGCGCAGGACGAGGCGTTCTACCAGCGACAGCGCGAGATGATGCTCAAGGCGATGGCCGCGAACGACGTGGTCGTTACCACCGCCGCCGTCCCTGGACACAAGGCCCCGATCCTAGTCACGGCCGAAATGGTCCGTGCCATGCGAAGCGGCTCGGTGATCGTCGACCTGGCGGCCGAGCGAGGAGGCAATTGCGAGCTGACGAGGCCCGGCGAGACCGTCGTCGAGAACGGCGTGACGATCCTCGGCCCGACGAATTTACCCGCCACCGTGCCCTCGCACGCCAGTCAAATGTACGCCCGCAACATTTCGACGTTTCTTTTGCATCTTCTGGGCGACGGCCGCTTCGCCTTCGACCTCTCCGACGAGATCACTCGCGAGACGCTTGTCGCGCGTGACGGTGAAGTCGTCCACCCTCGAGTCCGCCAGATTCTCGGACTGCCGACGCTTGAGGTGGCGAGTGCGTGAGTGGACCACGGTCGTGGGGACTGATGCGGCGGTGCCGCTCGTCATGACGGAACCTGATGTCAGTCCGTAGGTTGCCAGCAAGTTTCGATCGCCCGAGCAACAATCTCGGCAGGAGGAACAACCCTTGGGCACTCCCTATGACCCATTCGCGGAACAGTACCGCCGTTCCAAGGAAGCGCCCTTTCGGCAGCACGTCGAGCAATACACCCTGCGGAAGCTGATTGGCACCCTGCAAGGGCAAACGGCGCTCGATCTGGCTTGCGGTGAGGGCTTCTACTCGCGTCTGCTCAGGGCCTGGGGGGCCGACACCGTTGTCGGGGTCGACCTGTCGCCGAACATGATCGATCTGGCTCGTCGCCACGAGTCAGCCCAGCCGCTCGGCATCAGGTACCACGTCCAGGATGTCCGCGCGCTCGATCTGGGGCAGCAGTTCGAGCTGGTTGTTGCCGCCTTCCTGTTCAACCACGCGCGCAACTTCGACGAATTACGCGAGATGGCCCGTGCCGTGGTGCGGCACTTGGCCCCCGAGGGGCGGCTCGTCGCGGTCATCAGCCGTGGGGACCAGCCCGTGAGCGCCTATCCGAAGCTCACCAAGTACGGCTTCAGCAAGAGCACGCCCGGTGAGTTGGTCGAGGGAGCACCGATCACAATCACCTTTCATGTCGATCTCGGCGACTTCTCCATCGTGAACACCTGCCTGTATCAGTCCACGATGGTCCGGGGCCTCACCGGCGCGGGGCTGAGCCAGCAGAACTGGCAGCAGCCGGAGGTTTCGCCGGAGGGTGTGGCCCAATTCGGAGAGGATTACTGGGAGGACTTCATCGAGGAACCGGCCCTGATCTTCCTGGAGGCCCGACGATGAGCAAGGCCTGCATGCGGCCGACCGTTCGCAGCTCATGCTGTACCCGACCGAGTGCTCGACCTCGTTCCAGCCGACTTGCGCAGGCGCGCCCCACCGGCGACGAAGCTCGTGTCGTGATTCGGTACGATCATGGGCGCCCGACATGGCGAAAACCGCAAAGCGTTTGAGCAAGCCCGCTGTGCATCGTTTGCTGCTGCTCGGCGTGTTGGCCTGCGCCGGCACCGCGGCCTGGCGATGTTTTCCGCGCGAAATCGCCGACCTGGCGACCTGGCCCGAACGGGCGGGCGCACTGGGAATCTGGGCTCCGCTCGCGTTGGCCGCGATCTGCATTCCATCGGCCGTGCTGATGGTGCCGGCCTCGTGGATCACTTTGTTGGGCGCGTTCACGCTGGGCTTCGCTCGGTCGCTCGTGCCGCTTTCGGTCGGGCACCTACTGGGATCCTGCGCGGCGTTCCTCGTCGGCCGCTACCTTGCGCGCGGCTGGGTCGAGCGCCGGCTAGCCGGCAATACTCGGCTCGAGGCGATCGACCGGGCGGTTGCCAAGCAGGGCTTCAGGATCGTCCTCCTTTCGCGGCTCTCGCCGTTGTTGCCGTTCGGAGTCGTGAGCTACTCGTTCGGGTTGACCAATATACCACTACGGAAGTACGCGCTGGCCACCTGGTTGGGCATGACGCCGGGCACCTTGCTTTATGTCTACCTCGGCGCCGCGGCCAAGGAAATCGGCGACGTGTTTTCCGGCCGCGCGGTCGACGACGTCGTTGGGCGGACGTTGTTCTTCGTCGGGCTGGCCGCGACGCTGGCGGTGACGATCGTCATCACGCGAATCGCCGGCGCCGCCCTGCGCGAGGTGCTAGCCCAAGACCCTCGCAAGGGGTAGGAGAAAGTCGCATCATGCCTTGCGGACTTGGACCGCAATGGTATACAATCCAGCATCAATCGTCGGACGACTAGACGAAGGGCGACCGGCTGCGTACCGGGGCTCGTTGTAGAGTGAGCCGACGTGGCCGAATGCCCTGGGCGTTGGGCCACGTCGGCTTTTTCATACGACGACACGCCAAACGTCGTCGATTTCTCTTAGCATTAGCCTACATGTTATCAGTGGAAGTTTCAACGCGTTCGACGACGGCGCCCGGCGAACCGATCAAGTTTTGCGCGGGCGACGGTTTCCAGCAGGCGCTGCGAGCGCGGGTCGAGTCGTACTTCGAAACGACTGGGCGGAGGGACCGCGATTGCCCGCGAATGTATTTGAAAACGGCGATCGTCCTGGCCTGGTTCGCGGCGTCGTACGTCGGGTTGGTGTTCCTCGTCGAATCGTGGTGGCTGATCCCGCTGGTGACGATTTCGTTGGGGCTATCGATGGCGGCCATCGGGTTCAACATTCAGCACGACGGCGGTCACCATGCGTACTCGGCTCGCCCGTGGGTCAACAAGCTGATGGCGATGTCGCTGGACTTGCTGGGCGGCAGTTCCTACGTCTGGAACAAGAAGCACAACGCGGTACACCACAGTTTTTCGAACATCACGGGCCACGACGACGACATCAACATTGGTTTCTTGGGCCGGCTGTCGCCGCACCAAGCGCGTTGGCCCTTCCATCGGCTGCAGCACTTTTATCTGTGGGCGCTATACGGCCTTTTGCCGATCAAGTGGCAGCTTTACGACGACTTCCGCGATGTGCTCATCGGACGCATCGGCCGCTACCCCTTTGCGCGGCCGAAGGGCTGGGACCTGGCGACGTTCATCGGGGGCAAAATGACGTTCCTCACGCTGGCGCTGGTGGTCCCGCTCTGCATTCACCCGTTATGGGTCGTGCTGCCGTTTTACGTAGCGGCGACGTTCGTGCAGGGAGTGGTGCTGAGTGTCGTGTTTCAAATGGCGCATTGCGTGGAGGACGCGGCCTTTCCACTACCTCGGCGGGATACCGGCCGCATCGAAACCGCGTGGGCGGTACACCAGGTCGAAACGACCGTCGATTTCGGCCGCGGCAATTGGCTCCTTTCGACGTTCGTCGGAGGGCTTAACTTTCAGATCGAACATCACCTGTTTCCCCGCATCTGCCATCTCCATTATCCGGCACTGGCGCGCCTGGTCGAGGAAACATGCCGTGAGTTCGGGGTTAGGTACACGGCGCACGAGACGTTCCTGAAGGGCGTGGCGTCCCATTTCCGCTGGCTCCGCCAAATGGGAATGGCACAACCCGTTTCCGCGCGGTGAATGCCCATTCCGTCAGGCTGCAAAGCCGAACCTACACTACCGGCGGCGAATACGGAGCGGTTGGCAGGTGGGACAAAAGAACGTGGAGCGTTGCGCCTGCACGATCCGCACGATGGTATCTTGACGGCAACCGCCGCAGAGTTCTCCGGAACGGTCGTAAACTCGGTGTTGGTTCTGATAGCCTCCCGGGGCGTTCTGCGCGTTGCGGTACGTGCCGTCGGAGAGAGTCGAGCCTTCGTACCGAATCGCTTCGGTGAGCACTTCGACCACCGCGCGGGAAAGCGCCTGCCAGTCGCCGGGCCCGAGCCGGTGGCAGCGGCGAAGCGGATGAATTCCGGCCAGGTGCAGGATCTCGGCGGCATAGAGGTTGCCGATGCCGGCGACGCCGCGTTGATCCAAGAGTGCCACCTTGATCTCGCGCCGGCTGGCACCCAACCGCTCGCGCAAAAGCTCGCCCGTGGCGGTCAATGCGTCGGGACCGATCAAGCCGGGGCCGTACCGCCGCTCGAATTCGTCGGCCGCCACCATTCGCACGACGCCCAGGCCGCGGCGGTCCCAAAACAACAACTCGGGAGCTGTCCCTTCCGCGAGCTGGAGCACGAGCCGCAAGTGGTCCCGGTTGGGTGGTTCCGCCAGCAACACGAGGCCCGTCATGCGCGGTTCGATCACGATCGAGTCGCGTCGCGCGCCGTCGAGCCGCAACACGACCCGCTTGCCGACCCGGTCAACCCGCTCGATCGTCCGGCCGACGGCGCGGCGGCGAAATACGGCCAGCGCGGGTGCCATGGTGATCGGCTTGAGCTTGCACTTGGGGCGGACGACGCCGACGATCCGGCAGCCGACGACCTGGGCGACGCCGCGGCACATGGTTTCGACTTCGGGAAGTTCGGGCATCTTCGTGGGGCGGCCGCTAGCGCGGCGTTGACGTCTCGGAAACCGGCGAGGTTTCGTCCGGAAGCGGTTTGTCGTTTCGCCGCACGGTTGCGGTGCGTTTCGGGACGAACTTGTACACTTCGACCGCGTCGACGCAGAGCACGTTTCGCCCCCTCTGGTCGTAACACGGGAAAGGGAACGTGTCGCGCGCCACCAGGTCCCAATCCGTTTGCATGGCGGCCAGCCAGCGCTCGAAGGCGGCCTGGTCGTAACGATAGACTTCGGCCCTGAACTCGACGCAGCGCAAGGGCCATTGGTCCGACACGCGATCGAAGCGAGGAGGTTCGCCGCGGGCGTGCCGCGGCGAGTAGATTCGCTGGTTGCAAAGGTACATGGCCGACCAGCCCAAGTCGTGGAACGTGCCGGGCGCGAACTCCTCGCCCAAATCGCTCTTGAGGCAGACCGCCTCCCCCGCGAACTCCATGTTGAACCAGAACCAGCGCGCGAAATCACGATAACGCTGGTCGGTCCGCGACTTGTAAGGGCTGGCAAAATCGCGGGCCATGGTCCCCGCGGAGATGAGCACGCAAAACGTCAGTCCGCCCGCCAAGGCACGGCGGACCGAGGCGGCGCGGCCCCGCCGCAAGCCGAGCAATACGGCGCCGCCGGCGCCCAGCAGCAGGCAGATCGCCGGCGCAAGGAACTGAGAGAACTTGACGTGGCCCCCGTAGGGATAACGACCCAAGAGTGCCGCCACGAGGTTCAACGCCGCCGGCGCAAGGCAAAGCGCGAGCAAGGTCGTGCGCCGCGCGCGGACCATCGCCGCAAGCCCGACGACACAGAGGACGAAAGTCAACGTGCTGGCGCCTCGCTCGCCGCCGACGGGGATCGCCAGCAGGTCGCCGGTGTGCGTGACCAGCAGCCACCAGACAAAACGCATAGGCGCGGTCAACGACGGGAGATTGTCCTTCCAATAGTTCTGCATCCAACCCAGTTCCGCGTCGGCCTGGTTTCGCGCGGCCAGCCATACGAGGCCCCCGAAACTCGCCAACAGCACCAGGTTGAACGCCACGTAACAAGGAGTTGCCAGCCCGATGCGAAAACCACCAGGGAAGGTCGGCTGGGACCAAATGACCAGCGCCACGACTAGGCTGATTCCACCCGCGACGAACACGGCCGGATACGATAGCGAGAGCGCCAACGGAACGCACGCCGTCAGTGCCCACAACCAACGGCGCTGGTCCGTCCGGCGCCACCATTCGACGGCCAATGACAGGAGCACCAGCGCCACGAACTGGTCGGTGCCATAAGGTTTGGCTTCGGCGGCGTAGCGGACGCCGGAATAGGTCACCGAAAACAAGGCCACGGCCAAGACTAGCGCCGTTCCCTTGAGCAATTGCCCGGCCAAACGACGGAAAAGGAACAAGCTCGCAACACTCGCAAGGAATGGGTACAGCCGCAACGACCATTCGTTGAAGCCCAACAACTTGACCAATGTCAATTCGGCCCAAAGGAACCCCAGCGGAGCCACCTGGTGATAATTCAGCGGCCCGAGCAGGTCGAAATGGTCGCGGTCGATGAAGTTCGCCGCCAGGAAACACTCGTCTTCCCAGAGCGGGAACCGCAGCGCGAAACGGACGGCGCGGGCGACGGTTCCCAAGATCAGAAAGCCCCAGATCAGCCGCATCTGCCAGCGCGCATCGACCATCGCAGCTCCCGCCGGCGGCCCCCAGGGGCCAGAATAGCGCACGCGGTCCCAAAGCGCGCTGGCCCCGCGTGGTGCCACGCCATATTCATCACATTGCGCGTGACCGATGTCTTCACGCGGTGCGTGTAGGCTAAATGGGGAATTCGTCATCGGCACTCCCTTGCCGTCGTCGTTGCGCCACCAGTGCAGGCATAACCGGCGCGAAATTATAACCCCACGTTCGGCAAACGGCCTAGCCCGACAACGGCAAAAGGGACCTTGCTGGACCAGGTTCCACCTTACGTGACGCTATCACACCCTAGCACCTGCTTCGTCTTTGGTTGCGGCCAACCGCCGCGCTGGGTAAAGTTACGGCCAACATTCCAAGTTCGTTCGCAGTGTCGGCTTCGGCATCGCGGGGAGGCCGTTTGAGCTCAGAAACAGCTAGCGTGGTTCCCACGGGGCGTGTTGCCCGGCTATCGGTCCTCCTGTTATTAGCCATCAATATGCTGAACTATGTGGACCGCTACGTGCTCGCGGCCACAGAGCATAACATAGCGGATGAGCTGTTACCAAACGAACAGGACTCGCAGTATTGGATGGGGCTGCTCGCCACGGCGTTCCTGTTCGCTTACATGTTTGCCGCTCCGATATTCGGGTGGATGGCCGACCGACGCTCGCGCTGGAAATTGATCGGGACGGCGGTCATTGTCTGGAGCCTGGCTTCGGGTGCTTCCGGTCACGCGCCTACCTACGCATTGCTTCTTGTCACTCGCTTGTTCGTCGGGATCGGCGAGGCAGCGTATGGTCCCGCCGCCCCAACCATCATTTCCGACTTATTTCCCATCAAACGTCGCGGTACCGTATTGGCTTGGTTTTACGTGGCAATACCCGTCGGCAGCGCACTAGGCTATGTCTGGGGAAGCACCATAGCAGGCGGCGCGATTTCCTTGTACCTTGACTGGCGCTGGGCGTTCTATCTGGTGGTGCCGCCCGGCTTGCTGTTGGGGTTGCTCTGTTTCCTGATGCCGGAACCGGTGCGCGGCGCCGCTGAGACGACCACTGAATTTGTCGCAATTCCGCGCGCTTCTCACCGAGCCAAGCTCGACGACTATTGGACGTTGTTGCGCACACCATCCTATGTGTGGAACACGGCAGGCATGACGGCCATGACTTTTGCCATCGGGGGCGTGAGCTTCTGGATGCCGCGTTACATCGAGAAATTCCGTGGAGTGCCCGGCCAGGGGCGCGTGGGGCTGATCTTTGGTGCGCTGACGGCCGTGGCGGGGTTAACCGCGACATTGCTGGGCGGGTGGGTGGCCGACCGTTTGTCGCGGCGCCGTCCCGGCGCCTATTTTTCAGTTTCGGGGACGGCAATGCTGTTGAGTTTCCCGTTTTTTCTCTTGGCATTGGAGGTCCCCTTCCCCTGGGCTTGGGCGTGTATCTTTCTCGCCGAGTTCTTCCTTTTCTTCAACACCGGTCCGACGAACACGATCGTGGCCAACGTCACTCACCCGACCATTCGCAGCACCGCCTACGCGCTAAATATCTTCGTCATCCACTTGCTCGGCGACGCGATTTCGCCCCCGCTGATTGGCAAGCTGAACGGGTTGGCCGACGGAAACATGAACGTCGGCTTCCAAGCGGTTTCGTTGGCGATCCTGATTGGCGGGATTTGTTGGCTTTGCGGGGCGCGCCACCTGGAGCGTGACACGCAACTCGCGCCGACGCGGATTCCACCCTGATCGCCAGCGAGCTATGGACGAACCGAACGCATCCAATTCGCCGCGTGCCGACGTGCCGGTCTATAATTGTCACGTCCTTGTGTCGCCGCGCGACGCCGAGGGATGGATCGTGGCGCGGTCGTCGACCTTGCCCGAGGTGACGGCCCGCGGCCGGTCGGAGCGCGAGGCGTTGGCGAACCTGGTCGCGGCGTTCAAGACGGCCATCCTTCACCACACGGCCGACGGAGGCACAGTCCCCTGGGCCGCTCAGCCGCTCGAGCCGCGGCCCGGCGACCAGCAGCGGTGGATCGCGGTCCACCTTTGAAATGATCGCCTTTGGGAACTGCGGTTATGGCGGGGCCTTGATCCAAGCAATGAACGCTCGTGCCCAGGCGCCTTCGTCGGTGTCTTTGGCTCGCGCAATCCACTGCGGCACGGCCTGAACCGCAAAGTCCGCCAAGCACCGACTACCATCGCGCACCTGTTATTGGCCGTCGGCCGCCAACTCGTAAACGATCAGCGTCTCTCCGTCGAAGCGGCAAAGTTCCGGAACGCCGAGTGCCGCATAGATCCGCATCTTGTCGAGCGAATTCCGCGACAACTCGACTTCGACGACCAGATCCGGGGGCGGATCGAGCGAAAGGTCGATCTCGTCCTTACCACGCACCAACGGTTCGTTACGCAAGTAAAAGCACTCGTCCGGTTCCAACCCGCGGTCCAAGTCCTCGCGTCGAAACGTCGTCGAACCGCCTCCATGGATCGGTACTTCCTTTTCGACGGCCCAAAACGTGATCAACTGTCCCAACAAGCGTTTGTAACGTTCATGTGCGCGCGAAGGCGCCATGAGCTCAAGACTCCCTTGGTCGTAGGTCATGCGCGGCGCGCACCGGTCGCGGAGATCCGCCACGAGCGACTCGTACGTCTTCCAACTGATGCCATGCAACAAGAAGCGCTGGTCCGGGGCGCTTCGTTCCGTCGCGCGCTCAACGGACGCCATCGAAAATCTCCTCGCCCGGATGCCCTGCTTCCAAGTGTACCAGGACTACTGGGCCGCGCCGATGCAATACAAGCTGCGGTTCGATCGCAACAGCAATTGGCCACGGCTCACGGCGGGGCTGGCGTTGAAGAACGTGGTGTCGGAGGCAAGCTGGTTTTGCGCCAGTAGCTCGAATTTCGGGCCCGTTGCGAGTACGAACGTGCCGTGGGTCCGGCTGACGGCGTAAAGCCTGCCGTCGGCCAACAACACCGA
>DATLQY010001006.1:0-12839 GCA_035534975.1 Pirellulales bacterium | reverse complement strand
GTACGACCGCCACGTCGCTGATCCAGGCGATGCAGGCGTAGTGCTCGAAATAATCGTGCGAGATGGTCGTCAGGATCGCGACGGCCACGCTTTCGGAGCAGACGAACTCGATCCGCACGTTGATTCCGGAGACGGAGTCATGGCGCGATTCACGTGGGCCGAAGCCGTTGCATTCACCGGACGTGTAGCCCGTCGCGCCCAGTTCCCGCGCCTTTTGTATGATCTGGTCCTTGAGGACCTCTTCCGCCACGATCGTGATCAGCTTCAGGGGATAAAGTTGCACTTGAAGGCTCCGCTAGATCGCTTTTTTCAGGTCGCGCCCACGAATTTGGCCATTTGAAAATAGATCGGAATCCCAAAGGCGATATTGAATGGAAATGTGATCGCCAGCGCCGCCGTGATGGAGAAGGTTGGGTTGGCTTCCGGCAGCGTGAGCCGTACGGCGGGCGGGGCGGCGATGTATGAGGCGCTGGAGACGATCGCTCCGAACACCGTGCAGCCGCCCAGGTTCAGGCCCGCCTGACGGCCCAGCCAGACCGCGGCGAAGCCGTGCAAGAGGGGTATCAGCACGCCGAAAGCGATCAGGAATGGCCCTACCTTGGCCAGGTCGCGCAAACGTTCTCCGGCCACCAGGCCCATTTCCAACAAGAAGATGCAAAGCGCGCCGCGGAAGATCATTTCCTTGCTGTAGAAGAAGTGATGGAACGGATCGAAGCCTTTTTCCGACATGAAGTTGGTCGCGACGAATCCGATCACCAGCAAGCCGGCCATGAGCATGATCGACTGCCCCGTGATCACTTCGTAAAGCGCCTCCCACAGTCGCCCCTCCGGCTGCTTGTCGGCATTGACTTCGAATTTCTCACCATTCGCCTTGGGCTTCGCCGACAACACGGCCCCCAAAGCCAGAGCGACCGCGATCCCTGGGCATTCCAGGATCGTCACCAGGGTCGGCAAGTACGCGTTCGGATCGGCCCCATTCTGCTTTGCAAATACGTCCGCGACGACGTACGTCACCGCCGACGTCGAGCCGTAGTGGGCGGCGATGCCGGCGGAATCGGCCACCGACAATCGCCCGACGAACCGCAGCACGCCGAAGGCGCTGATCGGAGTGAGAATTCCCAAGACCAGCGTGACCGCGGAGGGCAGCAGCACGCCCGAAATACCATGATCCCTGACTTCCTTCGCCAGCTCGTGTCCTCCGATGAAACCGATCGACATCAGTAAATAGATGGCAATCGAGTAGTAGAGCTCCTTGGGGATCTTGATGCCGCCGTGAATGACCTTGCAGAAAATACCCAAGGCAAAGCACATGGGGATCGGCGTGAGAAGGTTCTCGCCGAGTGAGTGGAGAATCTTCGTGAAATCCATCGTGAATCAATCATCCTCAGGGGGGAAAGCTGTGAAGATCGCCTCGGTACATCCGATCGCGCCGGCCCGATGCTTAGATGCGAAAGTCGCCCCGATCCAAAGCACGCGCGCAACGTGAGCGTAAGCGGTGACGGTTCGCAAATACCGTGCCGCCTGATCCTGATATTCAACTCCGGAGTTGCGGCCGGCTCTGCAAGAAGCATGTTGACAAGGGTTTACGAATCGCCATCTTGATGGAGCGACGCTGGTGTCGTGTGTTGCGCCGGCCCTGACATTCGGCACCCGTCGCACACAAAATGGGCATTTCAGTGCGAACGACAAAAAGAAACAGGCGTCGTCCGGTTCACTTGGAACACGGACGACGCCTGCGTGGTAGTCCAAGGGCTATCGGGATCGTACGGTCTGTGGGCTAGAACGTCATGATCACGTCGGTGCCCAGGATCTGCTGGAAGTTCAACTTGCCGTTGTCAAAGGGGCGCAAGCCCGCGGCGTTCACGCTTCCATCGTACCAGTCGCAACGGAAGTTGGGCCGGACGGTGAGGTTCGGTAGCGGGGTCCAGCGAGGGCCCATGGTGCATTGGTAGAAGCTGCCCGCGAAGCCGCTTAGTGGATAACCCAGTGCTGAGGGCGACCCCGGCGACGGCACGGCCGCACCGACCCTGAAGCCTTCCTCGTCGCGGAACCATTCGAAGTTGAAGCCCCAGCTCCAGACGTCGTTCTTTTTCCAGTACAGGTACTGGTTGAAGCCGTACCAGCGCGCCACGTGGCCGGTCGACGTGGCTTGTCCTTGAACGCCGAAGTCGCTTTGGGCTACATAAGTCCACTTTTCTTTGAAGGGACGCGTATAGACCAAGGTCTGGAAATAGCGGTCGCTGAAGGTTTTCGCGGCGTTCATCGTTGGCTCGATGCTGTAGACCTGCACCCAAGCCAGCGAGTCCTTTTTGTCGCCGGTGATCGTCAAAGTTCCCAGGTAGCCGGCATGTTTGTTGAATGTGTTGTCGAAGTTGTCCCACCCATGGATGACGCCCGCGCCCCAGTTGACCTTCTCGGTAATCTGGTAATTGGCCAAGACGCCGGTATGGGTGAAAGGTTCGCCGTACTGATAGGTGTACGGGATGGTGTTGAAGAAGTTCAGGTACGTACCGACGGTGTAGTAACCGACGGGCGAAATGAAGTGGCCGACCTTGACTTTCAAGTCGTTGTAGGCGACTTCCCCGTAGAACTGCGTAATCGCCAGGCCGTAGGTATGTCCCTTATTGAACGTCGACTCGAGGCCTGCTTCGGTGTCCCACCGATAGCTCGAGCCGTAGAACGCGTCAATACGGCCACCCAGGTCCCAGCCGTCTCCGCCGGTGTCGGTGTTCTTGCCGCCGTACAAGTAGAGTTCGTTCAACTGGTATTGATTGGCCTGGTCGGTCCAGGTCACCGGGCCGTTGAATCCCGACTTGTTGTACGGGTTCCAGGTGTAGCTTTGGGCCAGCCAGCCCGAGGCGAACCATTTGGGATGCCTCTTGTAGAAGTTAAAATGGTCCGTGATCTTCTTGGCGGGACCCAAGGTCACGTTGTCGCCCAACGTGCGGAGCGTCGTCGGACAGTTGAGGCAGCACTTTTGTTCCTCTTCCTTCTCCTCGCTCGAATCGCAGTCGAAGGTCGCCGCCACGCTCTTGATTCCTTCGATCGGACCTTCCGGCTCGTCGCTGGGTGACGCCGGCCCGTCGGCCGCGCGCGCCTCGCCTGCCGGATCTTCGCCGTAATAGGACTCGTAACCCATTGACCGTGCCGTCGCGGCACGGCCCGGTGCGGGGTTCCTTCCGTAATCCGTGGGCTGCTGTGCCAAGACCTGCCCTGCCCTGAGCAGCCCGGCAATGGCGGCAGCCATGGCCCATTTCGAAACTCTCATGACGCGGTACTCCAGTCCGTGGAATTGGGTTATGCCGCGTGCCCGCCAGACAACGCGCGAAAAACCAAGCAACGTCCGTTTGCCTCGAAGGCGCAACACGCCTTCCACCGACTTTCGGTCGGCCAGACTTACAATCGGGAAAGGTGTCAATGGGAATTCACCCGAAACCGAGCTAAAAGCGGTTCGAGACAGGAGTTACGGCAATGGCGTGGAAAACCTTGCGGGTCGGGCAAGGTTTGCTGATTGCGCTCACTTCGTCCCGAACAATGACTGCCCTCGTGCTTCGGGCCTGGATCAGGGCTCACGAAACATGAGCTCCCTGGGTCTCGACGTAGAGGGCGTACAGCGACTGGCTGCCGGTCATGAACAACCGGTTGCGTTTCCGGCCGCCGAAGCAGACGTTCGAGCAGATTTCGGGGAGCAGGATCTGACCGATGCGGTCGCCGTCAGGGGCGAAAATGTGGACGCCGTCGTACCCGTCGCCCACCCAACCGGCGCTGGCCCAGACATTGCCGTCCACGTCGGCGCGGATGCCGTCGGCGAAGCCGGCCTTTTCGAAACCGTCGAGCGTCATCGACGCGAACTCACGCCCATTGGCCAGCTTGACGCGGTCGACGATGTCCCAGACCTTGATATGGCGCGGCGCGTCGGGATTGTGTGAAGCTCCCGTATCGGCAACGTACAGGCTCTTGTAATCGGGCGAAAAGCAGAGTCCGTTGGGCTTCACGATGTCGTCGGTCAGCTTGTCGAGCTTCAACGTCTTGGCGTCGATGCGGTAAACGGCCTCCTTGAGCTGCAGCTCGGCCTTGTGCCCCTCGTAGTTCAGCAGGATGCCATAGCCGGGATCGGTGAACCAGATCGAGCCGTCATCGGGATGGACGACGGCGTCGTTGGGGGCGTTGAGCGGCTTGCCCTGGAACTTGTCGGCCAGCACCGTCACCGCACCCGAGTGTTCGTACCGCACCACGCGGCGATTGGCGTGTTCGCACGCGATCTGCCGACCCTGCCAGTCGAACGTGTTGCCGTTGCTGTTGCCGGCGGGCTGCCGGAACGTGCTGACGTGCCCGTCCTCTTCGAGCCAGCGGAGTTGCACGTCGTTGGGGATATCGCTCCACACCAGGTAGCGCCCGACGCCGTTCCAGGCCGGACCTTCGGCCCAGAGCATGCCCGTGTGCAATCGTTGGATGGGCGTATTGCCGATCTTGTACTTCGCGAACCGCTTGTCCAATGCGACGACGTCCGGCTCAGGGTACCGCACAGGCGCGGCGCCGGGACCGTATTCGCGCCCCCAGGCCGCTTGCGCCGCCGAAGCGGCGGCCGCGCCCGCCACGGCCAGGAACGAGCGGCGGACAAGCTTGGGTTGGTGCTGGTCGGATGGGTAGTCGATCGAGAGCGTGGTCTGAGCGGCAACGGCGGATTCGAGGTTCATGGTGCGATCTCCAGGCGGGAAAACGAGGCAAAGTCAAGGTGTCGATTCTAATCGCCCGGAGTGGCGGGGCCAACTGGGACATTGCTGTGATTGCTTTGAAGCGTGGCGTGCGCCCCACGGCGGTTTGCCCGTGCGGTGAGTTGGACGTATGATGCCACGATGCGCGTCCTGGTCATCGATGACGAAAAGAACATCCGCGCCGCATTGACGGTGTGCCTGGAGGCGAGCGGCTGCCAGGTCACGGCCGTGGCGACGGGCGAAGCGGCGCTGGCGGCCATTTCGCAACTGTCGTTCGATCTGGCGTTTCTCGACATGCGGCTGGGCAACGAAAGCGGGATCGATCTCTTGCCACGGTTGCTGGCCGAAAGCCCGAACCTGTCTGTAGTGCTGATCACCGCCTACGCCACGGCGGCCAGCGCCGTCGAGGCGATCCAGCGCGGCGCGAAGGATTACTTGCAAAAGCCGTTCACGCCCGAGCAGATCCGGCACGTCGTGGCGAAGGTGGCCGAGCGCCGGGCGGCCGAGTGGCGCCTGGCGGAGCTAGGCAAGGAATTGCAAAACGCCGTGCCAGAGGTCGACCTCGATACCCACTCCGCCAGGATGCGCGCGACCCTTGACATCGTCGCTCGGGCGGCGGGGTCCGAGGCGGCCGTGCTGCTGCGGGGCGAAAACGGGACGGGCAAGGGGGTGCTGGCGCGGCTATTGCATACCCAGGGCCCGCGGCGCGAGCGTCCGCTGGTCGTCGTCAATTGTCCGACACTCTCCGAGGAGCTGCTCACCAGCGAGCTGTTCGGGCACGCCAAAGGGTCGTTCACCGGCGCCGTCCGCGATCAGCCCGGGCGCGTCGAGTCGGCCGAGGGGGGCACTCTCTTCCTGGACGAGATCGCCGAAATGGCGCCGGGCCTACAGGCGAAGCTGCTACGCTTCGCGCAGGAGAAGCAATTCGAGCGCGTCGGCGAATCGCGGACGCGGCGGGCCGACGTGCGGATCGTGGCCGCCACGAACCGCGACCTGGAGGCCGACGTCGCCGTCGGTCGGTTCCGCCGAGACCTGCTCTACCGGCTCAACGTCGTCGAGGTCGAGGTGCCACCGCTGCGCGAACGTCCGGAGGACATCGTACCGATGGCCCGGCGGTTTTTGGCCTTTTTCGCCCGCGCCGCCTGCCGCTCGACGCAGGACCTTTCGCCCCGCGCCGAGAAACTGCTGGTCGAGTACCCCTGGCCTGGCAACGTCCGCGAACTGCGCAACACGATGGAACGGACGGTGATCCTCTGGCCGGCCCAGGTGGTCGAACCGGCCGCGTTTCCCGAGCGGATGCTGGCCGAGACCGTCGTCGGACCACGCTTGGGAGCGGATGCGACCTTGGACGAAATCGAGCGCGAACACGTGCTGCGGGTCGTGGCGCGGGCGACTTCGCTCGAAGAAGCCGCGCGGATTCTGGGGATCGACACTTCGACGCTTTACCGCAAGAGGCGGCAGTACGGCGGCGAAGAATCCCCGGGCTTGGGTGGACGACCGTAGCCGTAACTCTGTCCGTCGCCATTCGCGGGAGCGAACGGACGTTCTTTCGCGGAGCGAAAGGCGACATTACGGGCAACCGACCCACAACCAATGCTCACGGTGGAAACGTTGCGCAGGCCAAGAGCGGGCCGGCGCCGCCCGAAACCGGTGCGCCGGCCACCGCCGCGGCGTCGTCGCAGCCGCGGATGCAATGCAATTCGGTGGCCAACTCGCGGTCGAGTTCGTCTTGCGGGGGCAGTTCGAGATAGACCTCGTCGGCATCGACTTTGACGGCGAAGACGCGGATCGAATAATCGGCGTCGCTGAGACAGGTTCCGGTTTCCAGCGAGAAGGTCTTCTTGTGCAAGGGGCAGGCCACCTTGGGCACGCCGCCCTGGTCGCCGATGATGCCGCGCGAGAGCACGAAGGCCCGCTTGTGCGGACACATGTTCTGCGTCGCGTACCACTCGTCGCGGCTGCTGAAATGGAACACGGCGAGCTGGCACTTGCCGTACTTCACGGCCGCGCCTCCCTCCACGGGGAAGTCATGTACGTGGCCGACCTTCACCCACCTGGTCGCCGGCGGCCCGTCGCCCAGTGACGCGTCGCCCAGTGACGCGTCGCCCAGTGACCGGCAGTTGGAAAGCTTTATCTGCGTCAGCGGAACGAATTCCTTGGGCCAATCGGCGGGATGCAACTGTCCCCGTTCCGCGACGAGCTCGATACCCGGTTCCGTCTCATCGGTGTTGACGAACTGCTTGAACCACGCGCGACGCCGCGGGTCGTTGACCACTTCGGCCCATTCGCAGCGGTACGTATCGACCAGGAATTGTATACGCCGTTCCAATTCCTCGCAGATGCCCAGCTTATCGTGGATGATCACTTCGCGCAAGTAGTCGATTCCGCCTTCCATCTTGTCCAGCCAGACGGCGGTGCGCGTGAGCCGGTCAGCCGTCTGGATGTAATACATCAGGAATCGGTCGATGTACTTGATGGCCGTGTTCTCGTCGAGGTCGGCCGCGAGCAGGTCGGCGTGGCGCGGCTTGGCGCCGCCGTTGCCGCAGACGTAGAGGTTGTAGCCGTTTTCGGTGGCGATCAGGCCGAAATCCTTGCCCTGGGCCTCGGCGCACTCGCGCACACAACCCGATACGGCCCCTTTGAGCTTGTGCGGCGCGCGAATGCCGCGGTAACGTTCCTCGACGCGGATGGCGAAGCCCACCGAGTCCTGCACGCCGTACCGGCACCAGGTGGTGCCCACGCAACTCTTGACGGTGCGCAGGGCCTTGCCGTAGGCATGGCCGCTTTCAAACCCGGCGTTGACCAATTCCTCCCAGATGTCGGGCAACTGCTGGAGCTTGGCGCCGAAGAGATCGACCCGCTGCCCGCCGGTGATTTTGGAATACAAGCCGTACGTGCGCGCCACCCGTCCCAAGGCGATCAACTTCTCGGGTGTGATTTCACCCCCCGGCACGCGCGGGACGACGCTGTAGGTGCCGTCGCGCTGCACATTGGCCAGGAAACGGTCGTTGGTGTCTTGCAGCGTTTGGTGGGCCGGCTGTAAGACGTCCTCATTCCACAAGCTGGCCAGGATCGAGGCGACGGCGGGCTTGCAAATCTCGCAGCCATGACCCTTGCCATGACCGGCGATCAGCTCGGCGAACGTCCTCAGGCCGCGGATCTTGACGATCTGAAACATCTCCTGGCGCGTAAACGGGAAATGCTCGCAGAGATCCTTGTTCACCGTCTTGCCGGCGGCCTTCAACTCGGCACTCAGCAAGTCGCTCACGAGGGGCACGCATCCGCCGCAACCGGTGCCGGCCCTGGTACAGGCCTTCACGGCCCCCAGATCGGTCAGCCCTTGTTCGCGGATCGCCTGGCATATTTGCCCCTTGCTGACGTTGTTGCACGAGCAGACCTGGCAGGCGTCGTCGAGTCCGGCGGTGCCCGCGGATGCGCCGTCTTGCTTGCCGCTTCGTCCCAGAGGTACGATCAACTCGCCCGGCGGCACCAAGAGCGGTTGGCCGCTTTTGGCAAGGGCCAGTAGACGGCCATAATCGGCGGCGTCGCCCACCAGGACGCCGCCCAGCAACCGGGTGCCATCGTGGCTGAAGAGCAGCTTCTTGTATACGCCGCCGAATGGGTCGTCGTAGGTCAGCGCCCGGGCCTGGTCGGCGGGGGCCTCGTAATTGCCGAAACTCGCGACGTCAACGCCCATCAGCTTGAGCTTCGTCGACATGTCGGCGCCGGTGAACTCGCGATGCTCGCCGCAGAAATTAGCCGCCGCGATCTCGGCCATTTCGTAGCCGGGGGCCACCAGTCCGAAAATGGTGCCGCGGTGCAGCGCCACTTCGCCGATGGCGAACACCCGCGGGTCGCTGGTGGTGAGCGCGTCGTCGACCGCCACGCCCCCCCGCTCGCCCACCGTCAGGCCGCACTCGCGCGCCACGTCGTCGCGCGGCCGGATGCCCGCCGATACGACGATCATTTCCACGTCGAGCCGCCCGCCATCGTTGAACACTAGCCCATCGACGGCGCCGTTTCCGGTGACTTCCTTAGTGCTCTTGTTCAGATGGACATGCACCCCGAGCCGTTCGATCTTTTCGACCAGCAACTTCGAGCCGACGTCGTCGATTTGGCGGGGCATCAGCCGCGGCGCGAACTCGACCACGTTGGTTTCCAACCCCAGGTCGTAACATGCTTTGGCCGCTTCCAGGCCAAGCAATCCACCGCCGATCACCGCCGCGCGGCGGCACTTCTCGCCGTAGGCGATGATCCGCTCCAGGTCGTCGATGGTGCGATAAACGAACACACCCAGGTGCTTGATGCCGGGCACCTGGGGCACGAACGGGAACGACCCCGTCGCCAGCACGACGAAGTCGTAGAGGATCTCACGTCCCCGATCGCTGTAGACCTTGCGCCGCTTGCGGTCGATCTTGTGGGCCCGATCGCCGATGTTCAAGTCGATGTCGTGTTCGCGGTACCAGTCGAGCCGCGCGAGCATCAGCTTCTCGGCGTCGCGGTGGGCGAAAAACGACGTCAGGCCCACGCGGTCGTACGCGGCGCGCGGTTCCTCACAGAAGGTGACGATCTTGTATTCGCGGGCCTTGTCGAATTCGACCAGTTTTTCGCAGAACCGGTGGCCCACCATGCCGTTGCCGATCACGACGACGGTCTTGGTGGTGGGTCGGATCATCGACTTCGCCTGGGAGTTGCTCAATTAATGCCAGGTATTTTAACAACGGCCCGCTTAAAGGCTACGATCGTCGAATCCGGTTCTGTAGGGAACGCCCTCCGTGGCGTTCCGAGGCGCTGGTGCGACGTCATCTGGCAGGACACGCCAGCGCCACGGAGGGCGTTCCCTACAGAGACCGTTCCATCTTTGCGGCTCAGCGTAAGGGGCATAAAGGCAAATAGCGTGCCGCGGAACCGGCCCAGGATCGATGTGACGAGCGCTGTGTACCCTGACCGCGTTGCGGTCATACACCTATAAGTCGCTTCGATGGTTCAAGTTAAACAGCGAAAAGCCTCGCCGGCCGTAGGGGCTTCGAACGTCTTCGTGGCGAGCTCCACTCTTTTAATCATGAGGCAGGTGCCTCACGATTGAGCAGGAGAAGCTGAAGATATGCGCAGTCAGGCAGCGTTCTCATGAAAAAGTCGCAATTACGACGGTCTGGACACTTGATGCAAGTTCCTTGCCAATTCACGACTTGGGGCGGCTGTGTGGTCATGGCGCGGCCGCCCAACGGCACGGGGGTTGCTAAAGCCATTCTTGTGACGGAATTGCGCGACGCCTCCGGTTTGCCTGCGTCGTAGTGCATGCGTCCCGCGTCGCTTGGTTGCGGCCGAGCCAAGTGAGGCCGATTTAAGGAAGTAACGTAAAACGCATGTCGACCGCCGTTCAAGCCATTCCCGAACGTCGCGCCGTAGCCGCGCCTGCCAACCCGCCGTCGCTGGTCGAGTTGTTGTTGACCGAACAGAAGCACCTTACGGCCGTGGAGCGCTTCGCGCAATTCCACGAGAATGAGATCGAACCGTTGGCGGCACGCTACTACTCCGCGCTGCTGCCGACAGCCGCGCCGGTAGCGGGCGAACAGTACGCGTTCGAGGTCGATCTCGACCTCTGCTCGGGCTGCAAGGCGTGTGTGACCGCCTGCCACACGCTCAATGGGCTCGACGACGACGAATCGTGGCGCGACGTCGGCCTGCTGCACGGCGGCACGGCGGAGCTACCAATCGTGCAACATGCCACTACGGCTTGCCATCACTGCCTGGAGCCGGCCTGCTTGAGCGTCTGCCCGGTTCGGGCCTATGAAAAACACCCTCAGACAGGGATCGTCAAGCACCTCGACGACCAGTGCATCGGCTGCCAATATTGCGTTTTCGCATGTCCCTACGACGTGCCCAAGTACAACTCACGGCGGGGAATCGTCCGCAAGTGCGACATGTGCAGCGAGCGGTTGACCGTCGGCGAAGCCCCGGCCTGCGTACAAGCCTGCCCGCACCAGGCAATCCGGATCGCCGTCGTCAACCAGCGCGAGATCATCGCCAACTGCGAGACCAACCAGTTTCTGCCCGGCGCGCCCGAACCGGCGCTGACGCTTCCCACGACCAACTACAAGTCGAAGCGGCCGTTGGCCCGCAACTTGTTGCCGGCCGATTACTACACGGTGAAGCCCCAGCGCGCTCATTGGCCTTTGATCGTGATGCTGGTGCTGACGCAGCTTTCGGTGGGAGCGTTCCTGGTCGAGTTGGCCATGCGCTGGACGCGCGCTGAAGTCGCCGTCGCCGCGATCCGGCCCGTACACTCGATCCTCGCCTTGGCATTCGGCCTGACCGCCTTGGCGGCCAGCGTTTTTCACCTTGGCCGGCCGCGATACGCGTACCGGGTCGTGTTGGGCCTGGGCACGAGTTGGCTCAGCCGCGAAATCCTGGCATTTGGACTGTTCGCCGCGGCGGCCACGTTGTATGCGACCGCCAACGTATGTTCTGGCGGCGCCGCGAGCGCGGTGCAGAACGCGCTCGGGATGGGCGTCGTCGGCTTGGGACTGGCGGGCGTCCTCTGCTCGGCGATGGTCTATGCCTGCACTCGGCGCGCCTTCTGGAACGCCACCGACACGATCCTCAAGTTCGTGCTCACGATGCTGGTGCTGGGCGCGGCGTCGGCGCTTTTGACCTCGATGGCCACCGCGGCCTGGTTCGACACGATCGCCGCGCGCGACATCATCGCCTCCCAGGGCCGGCCGCTGTGCCGTGCCCTGATGGCCTCGATGGCACTCAAGCTGCTGTTCGAAATGATGGTGTTTCGCTTTCTGCGCCAAAAGCAGAATTCGCCGCTGCGGCGGTCGGCCGTGTTGATGAGCGGAGAATTGGCCGCCACGGTCAAATCGCGGTTCATTTGTGGTTTCGTGGGGGGCATCGCAATTCCCGGCATGCTGCTGACAGCCACTTCGTCGTCGAAGGGCGACTCCAGCGACCTGTTCGTCGGTGTGGCCGTGTGCGCGGCGTTTGTCGTTTGTCTGGGGGGCGAATTGCTGGAACGCTACTTGTTCTTCACCGCCGTTTCGCCTCCCAAAATGCCGGGGGGTTTGCAATGACGACGGCACTGTCCGATCTGCTTTTCGAGCGTGAAGGCAAGCTGACGCGCGAACTGTTGTTGGCGCCCGGGGGCTTCGGTCTTGGCAAAGTGCCTGCGCGCCAGGCGCCCGATGCGACGACCACCGCGGTCTGCGGTTTCTGCTCGACTGGCTGCGGTTTGAGCATCCACCTGCGCCAAGGCGAAGCCATCAGTCTTACGCCTGCCATCGACTACCCAGTGAACCTGGGCATGGCCTGCCCCAAGGGATGGGAAAGCCTGAACGTGCTACAGGCCAGGGACCGTGCCCTGACCCCCTTGCTCAAGAACGCCAATGGCAAGCTCGAACCGACGAATTGGGACACGGCGCTGCGAACGTTCGTCGCGCGTTTCAAGGCGATCCTGGGCGAGCATGGCCCCGAATCGGTGGCGTTCCTCAGCACCGGACAGATCCCGACCGAGGAAATGTTCTTTCTAGGGGCCTTGGCCAAGTTCGGCATGGGGCTGGTCCATGGCGACGGCAATACGCGGCAGTGCATGGCCAGCGCCGTGGTCGCCTACAAAGAGTCGTTCGGTTTCGACGCGCCCCCCTACACCTACCAGGATCTCGAGCAATCCGACGTCCTGGTGTTCGTCGGGGCCAATGTCTGCATCGCCCACCCCATCCTTTGGGAACGGGTGATGCGCAACATGAATCGTCCTGAAATCATCGTCGTCGATCCCCGGCGCACCGAAACGGCGATGTACGCCACGCAGCACCTGGCGCTATTGCCCAAGAGCGACCTGGAGCTCTTTTACGGCCTGGCCCAGGTCCTCATCGCCGAGGACTGGATCGACCGCGAATACGTCGACGCCCATACCAATGGTTTCGCCGAGTTCGCCGCCCATGTCGCGGGCTACACGCCCGAGCGGGTTTCGGCGGCCACCGGCCTTTCGGTGGAGGCGATCCATAAGGTTGCCCGCACGATCCATGAAGGAAAACGAGTTTCGTTCTGGTGGACGATGGGTGTGAACCAGAGCCACCAAGGCGTGCGGACGGCGCAAAGCCTGATCAACCTGGCGCTCTTGAC
>DATLQY010001005.1:0-4009 GCA_035534975.1 Pirellulales bacterium | reverse complement strand
TTCGTCCAGCAGGCGCAGTTTGTACTCCGGCTCGGGAAACATCCTCTGCATCAAGGCCCGGAAGCCGGCGTCGAAACCGGCGTCGTCGCAACACGATTCGGCGAAAATGAAGCCACCGCCGTTGACGTACTCGCGCATCCGCCGCACTTGCTCGTCGCTGAACTCGGGCGGCAATTGGCCAGAGAGGAACAGCACCGGCGCCTCGAGCAGGTCGGCGGCGCGGGCGGCACCCGAGTCGATCACTTGCCAGGTCAGATCGCGCTGCCAGCGGGTCTCGATGAAACTGGTGAGGTTGGCCAGGTCGCCGCGGTGATGGTTCCAGTCGTCGAGCGGTCCGTGTTTGAGTTTGGCCGCCAGCACGGGCCTGCGTCCCTTGGCCAGGAACAACAACGCCAGGCTCGTGCCCACGTGGGGATGGTCCTCGCCGTGGCCCACACCGATAAAAAAGCCCGACAGATTGTCCTGAGTGCCGACCAGCAGGGCGGCCCCCTCGCGGTACCAGTCGTGCTCGCCGATAAAACGCTGGTTGGTGAGCCGGCCGACGCGCTCGATGCCATACAGATAATAGAGCAACCATCCCTGGCCGTGAGCGCCCGGGTTGGCATGAGCGGAGAAATTGCGGCCCATCCAGGCCAGCGCGCGGGCGACCTCGGTTTCGGGATCCTGCTGGCCGCAGCACTCAACGCGGTCGCCGTTGACCGTGGCGTCGCTCTTGTTGAGCCGGTCGTTGGTGATGATCATCGCGGCGATCCCGGCGCTGGTCATGCTGCCGGAGCCCGTCATGCCAGGCTTGTAGCCCCACGAGCCATCGGGATTTTGGCTCCCTTGCCAATAGTCGTGCGCCAGTTGCCAGGTGCGCTGGTTGACTTCGACACCGACTCGCTCGGCTTCGTACAGGGCCAAGAGGGCGAACTGGCTGTTCGAGTTGTCGCCGTCCGATTCGGGGTAGGCCCAGGCGCCCCGCATGGGTCCATCGCGTTTTTGCCTGTCCTGGAGCCAATTTGCGTTGTTTTTAATCGCCGACAAATTGGTTTTCGGCTCGGCGGCGCAGAAAACCATCGTCTGCAAGGCGGTCGCGTAGGTCTTGCTCGACTTTTGCTTACGGAGGTAATTGATCGCTTTCTGGATTACAGGATCGTTGGGGGGCGTTCCGGCGTTCAAGAGCGACAATGTCGCCAGCGCCGTCACAGCGCCGGGAATGCCGGGGAATTCGTACCAAGCACCATTGGCTTGCTGTTGACGCTTGAGGTAGTCGCTCGCCCGCTCGATCGCCAGGCGGACCTGTTCGGCTTCGATTTCGGCCGCCGCGGCCGGCGGGGCGGCGAGGACCAGCGTGAGCAACAAGATGAGTGTTAGACGCATTTTTACCTCCTGCAGCTCCCGTGTCCGGAAACGGCCGTTCAGCACCATTATATCTCTTTAGTCCCGTAGCGGAACTCGTATGAGTTCCGATTGCCTCGCAATGCTTGAAACTCCCACGAATTCCGCTGCGCTTCACGCATCGATCGGCCCAAAGCCTCGTCTTTTGCCATACCCCTTGGCGTGAATCTACGATAACCTATCCTTAATCTTATGTTCTGGACCAACGTGTTAATCCTGCTCGCCCTGCTGGCCGGCCATGTCGAGCTGCTCGTGATGCTGGTCAACCGGCTGCACGCGCTGCCTTTGCCACATGGGCTGCTGCGGCCCATCCGGCACCTGCACGACGTCGTGCTCGTCGGCTCGCCTTTCGCCTGGCTCTGGTTTCTGGGGCTGGGGGGACCCGGTCTGCTCGTTGGCGGAAGCTGGTCCCGCGTCCACCCGGCCTGGATCGGCTACCTGGCGCTCTGCGGACTGGGGACCGTCTGCCTCGTCGGCTCGGCGCTTGTGTTTCGCTTCCAACGACGGCCACGGGCACAACTTTCCAATCATTCACGGCTCGTCGACGTCGCCGATCGGCTCGGTTTCCGGCCCCTCGGAGAGGGACCGTACCAACTGTTTGCGCGCGTGCCGGGCAATCAGCTCTTTCAGCTCGAAGTGAGCGAAAAAGAATACCGCTTGCCGCGCTTGCCCGCCGACTGGGATGGACTGTCGATCGTTCACTTGTCCGACCTGCACTTTCATGGCACGCTCGACCGGCCGTATTACGAGGAGGTCATGCGATTGGCCGCCGATATGTCGCCCGACATGGTCGTTTTCACCGGCGACCTGCTCGACGACCAATGCCTGGTCGAGTGGCTTCCAGCGACGCTCGGCAAGCTGCGCGCGGCCATGGGCTGTTACTTCATCCTCGGCAATCACGATTGGTATCTGGAACCGGAGCCAATCCGTCGTCGGCTCGTCGAGCTGGGCTGGCACGATGTGTCGGGAACGACATTGACGATCGCCCATCACGGCCACCACCTGGTGATCGGCGGCACGGAGCGGCCTTGGATGGGCGGCCATCCCGATTTCAATTCGGCGACTGCGGCCCATGCACCGGTAGCGGAATACGCGAGTGTCGCGAGCGCAGCGGAGGAAATCGCGGGAGCTCCGGACTTCGAGGCGCCAAACGGAACTCTCACGAGTTCCCCCACCAGGTGCGACGTCGGCACAACCTCATTCAAATTGTTGCTTAGTCACACGCCCGACAACTTGCCGTGGGCGAGGCGCGAGGGGGTCGACCTGATGCTCTCGGGCCACAATCACGGCGGCCAGGTTGTTTTGCCCTTGGTCGGGCCGGTCTATTCGCCCAGCTTTTACGGTTGCCGTTACGCGGCCGGCGCTTTCTGGCGTGAGCCGACTTTGCTCTACGTCTCGCGCGGCATCTCGGGCAAACACCCGCTACGGTTGGGATGCCCGCCCGAGCTCACGAAGCTCGTGTTGCGAGCGGAGCGATAGTATCTTGGGACAGAGCGGGAATTACTCGAAATCCAGAATCTAGAATCGAGAATCCCATGTCGAAGACATTCCGTCCGTTTGGTCTCTGGACCAGCCCCATCACACCCGGCAGCCTGGCCGAGGGAAAACGACTCGACGGCGTCGAGTGGGACAGCGACGGCACTACGCTGGTCTGGCTGGAAGGCCGCTCGGGCAAGGGTGTGTTGGTGGCCCAATCGCCTGGCGACGCGCCACGCGACTTGACGGCCGAACTCAGCGTGCGGGCGGAGGTTGGCTACGGCGGCGGCGATTTTACAGTGTACGGCGGGTGCGTCTACTTCGTCGTGCATAAGACGGGCCGCATTTTCCGGCAACCGCTGGTGGCAGGCGCGGCCGTGCCTATCACGCCTGGGTTTGGTCAGGCCGCCTCCCCGGTCGTTTCGCCCGATTGTCGCTGGGTGGCCTACGTCCATCACGACGGTGAAGGAAACGATCGGATCGCGGTCGTCGACGCGGCCGGCGCCATGTGGCCGCAGATCCTCACCGCCGGACACGATTTCTACATGCAGCCCCGCTTCAGCCCCGACGGCCGGCGCTTCGCCTGGATCGCCTGGGACCATCCTAACATGCCCTGGGACGGCACCGTCCTCTACCTGGCCGACGTGCTGGGAAATTCGTCGGGGCCGCCGCGGTTGGGTGAGCCACAGGCCGTCGCCGGAGGAAGCGACGTCGCCGTATTCCAAGCGGAGTTCACACCCGACGGCCGGCACTTGCTCTACGTTTGCGACAAAACGGGCTGGGGACGACTCATGGCGCACGATCTGGCGACGGGCCAATCGCGATCGCTGACTGCCGACGGCGTCGAATGCGGTGTACCGGCCTGGACGCAAGGGCAACGTACTTACGCCGTGCTGTCAACGGGCGAAGTCGTCGCGGCGGCCAGCGAACATGGCTTCCAGCGGATGCGGCGGATCCACCTCTCGACGGGCGACAGCGAGCTCATTGCCCCGCTGGCCGATTACAGCGAAATTGGATCGGTCGTGGCGGCCCCCTCGGGACGTAATTTGGCGATCGTAGCCAGCAGCCCGGCTTTGCCCTCGCGGGTCGTTACGCACGACCTTGATTCGGGCCGCACGCAAGTCGTCGCCCGCTCGAGCGGAGAAACCGTGTG
>DATLQY010001004.1:0-3665 GCA_035534975.1 Pirellulales bacterium | reverse complement strand
CCAGCCGCGCGCCGGGCGAACTGGACACTTGCCGTCCTGCTCGGCATCGAAAGAATCATCGCGAGCGCCGAATCATGCTGCCGCCGGGCGGCCGGCGAAATCCGCCTGAAATTCACGGCGCGACTCGCGGAACGTAGGGTCGCCAGTCGTTGTCTTGACCTGAATCGCGCGGAACGCGTCTCCCCTTGTGGCAAGCCAGTCGTTCCCACTGTCAGACTTCGATCTCGCGCACTGCACATCAAACTGTAGCAGTCGAATTTGCACCAGTAACTCACCAAGATCACCGGTCTTGATCGTCTTGCTGATCGCGTTCATCGCACCTGTCCTCGAATTTTGATTGAAGTCGGAAAGCTCTTGTACCCAAAAATGAGTGCGCGCCATCCCAAAAACCATCAGCCCCTTCCGCTGTGGCGCAAAAAAGCCAAATTGGAAGAATGGGCAGCTAATGCGGATCCCGCTCATCTCGATTGCGCTCCGTCCTGAGT
The DNA here is from genome assembly GCA_035534975.1 of Pirellulales bacterium. GTDB lineage: Bacteria > Planctomycetota > Planctomycetia > Pirellulales > JAICIG01 > DATKSN01. Next base: position 3,180 of record DATLQY010001004.1, on the reverse strand, counting down.
TCCAGTTTTGAACCAGGACGGAGGTTCCGCACCAATTTGGCAGGCTCAGGACGGTTGCATGGTAATGTTTTGCAATTGTCGTGCCGAGCATTCAGAACATTGCGCCGATGCACGAGCGGGACCGCCGCTACGACAAGACGTTCGAGCCTGGCTCGCGCAAAATTGGGGCTTGGCAGGCGTCGGTCGTAATTCTGTTTTCGTTCCGCCACGACGGTGCATGCCTCCGTCGACGTACAGTCGAGAGGTGGCGCGGTGGCGAAGGTCATGTCTATCGGTTGGAGGTTGCACCCGACCCAACCCAACAAGACATGGGCGAGTCCGGGCGGGGCAATGACCCCCGTGCCCTGGCTGCAGTGGTTGCCAGTGCCGTTTATTTCACTTTCAAACCCCATTGAGTTGCCCGGCGAAACCTCAAAGAATCCCGCGGCGCAGCCTCGTCCGCCGCGATTGCCGCTATCGGGGGCGCGCTTCCGCCGGATGCCCTCATTTGAGGCCTCGCGATGTAATAGTCTCCGGGCCGCTCTCGTCGTCAAGAACGCCGATTCTCCGCTTGCGACGCGCCGCGCGAACGGCGATAATCGATACCAAGTTTCCTCGTCGCCAACCGCTGTGACGCCGCGGGACAACATGCACGACGGCTTCGATCACTATCGCAAGTGGCTCGGCATCCGCGCCGCGGAGCGGCCGCTCAACCACTATCAACTCCTTGGTTTGGAACCGTTCGAGGACGACGTCGAAACCATCGCGCACGCGGCCGACCAGCGGATGACCTATGTGCGGACGCTGGCGGCGGGGGATTACAACGAGGCCACTCAGAAGCTGCTCAATGAGTTGGCGACGGCGAAGGTTTGCCTGCTGAACCCCGGCAAGAAGGCGGCCTACGACCGGCAATTTCGCGCTCGTGAGGTCGCCGCGGCAACAGCGCCGCGCGCTGTCGTGCCGCCGCGCTCAACCACCGCCCAGCGACGACCGACAATCTTGCCCCCGGCTCCTGCAGCGCGTGCGCCGGCGCCCGCGCCAGTAGTGGCGCCGCGGCCGGAGGCCGACTTTGAACCACTACCCGTGCCGCTGATGTCGGATCTGCCACCAACCTCCCCGAGTTCGGCTCAACCATTGTTACCTTGGGCTGCCATCGCGGTGCTGCTGGTCGTGATCGTTGTTGCGGCGGTTGGCGTCGTCAATGCACTTCGCAAGCAACGCGGCGCGGAACCACTGCCATCGGAGAACCACCCGCCCAGCGTAGAGATCGTGAGCGTCGAGCCGGAGATGCCCGAGGCAGGTGGCTCACTCGCGATTCGCCTCACCGGCCGCGATCCGGAAGACGATCCCATCGCATTCGAGTACCGAACCGGGCCGAATTCGCCTTGGCAGATTGCGACTGATGGCCGCGTCACGCTGTCGGGCTTGCAGGCCGGAATGCTAAGTTTGGAGGTCCGCGCCCGCGACAGTGCCGGGCATCTTTCCGATGTCAAGACGCTGACCAAGGAGGTTCTGGCGGCCGCGCCGCCTCTCGCCGTGGCGCCGTTCTCCGCCGACCAGGCCAAGCGGCACCAAGAAACGTGGGCGAAACACCAGGGCGCGAAAATCGAGGACCCGCTGTAGGCTAGGCGTGGCCGATTTCGTCCGCCCCCTCAACCCAGCTTTCTGATCCACTCTACCTGGCAGTCCCTGTCGTCCATGCGGAGCAATAGGAAGGCAGCGGCCTGATACCCAAGTTGCTTCACGTAGGCCGGCAACTTGTGGCGCCGGTCAAATTCAATGCTGATGGGATCCGCAATGCCTTTCTTCACCTCGACGACGAGCAGATTATTACCTGGACCTCTCTGGTGGACAATAACATCAGGGAAGACGGTCCTTGCGTGTTCGTCAAACACGCTAGTAGTCAGTGACTCGATTTTGTCGATCAGATCTAACCGCTTGGCGTAGTCCTCGCCCGTGTCCTGTGCGTCTCGGTTGAATTCACAATCTACATCCCACTCCTCCGTCCACTTTTCCACTTCGTCCTGGAGGTACATGGCGAATTTGTGGGAGAATGACCGTTCATTGACGTTCCGCGCAAATAACTGACGGTCGTTGACAATGAGCCGATCGCACGCCGAGTTGATCGCCGATTCGAGATGCTGCTGGGTGACCACGAGCGGTGCGAACGCCTCGGGCGTGATTTTCGATTGTATCGACATACAAAATCTCCTTGATGATGGATGGGTAAGAAATATTGAAAGTCGGACAAATTGGCAGACTCCGACGGCCAAAAGGTGAAGGTGCAATTCTCGTGCCCAGCCGGTATGCCGTGCGCAGGCCCACGACTTCACTTGGGGGCTTTCTTGGTTGTTGGGAGACGGCACATTTAGATTTTCAATTTGTCCCGCCTTCAAATTCCTGCGATTTGATTTCGATCACAAACTCAATATGTGTGCGACGTATCCCATGTCCCTAATTCCAAAAATGCGGAAGATTCGCCTGCCGTCGACTCCAGCCGTTCGCCAGTCTGGTGGCGACGGCACCGGCGCGCCGAAGCGAGTGTGCCCGCGGTATCGACCCCGCCGCGACGGTCCGCACGATCAAGAAAATGCGCCATCCGTCATGAAGGTCTTCATCGAGACCTCTGTCTACGCCGCGGCGACGTTGTTGGGCGCCGGTGCGGAGCAAATGCTTCATGCGACCGAGCGCGCCTCGTGGCGCATCAACGTCGCCGACCAAGTCCTTGCGCGTGCATGCGTAAAAACGCAGCTTCCCATCCTGTCTGGCTCGACCCCTGCGGCACCTTCGGCATTCATTCTTTCGCGCCCGGCGTCCAAGCCAACGACCGGATTTCGCCAAACTCGCGGGTCAGCTTCTCCCACCGCTCGCCGCCGTCGGACGAATGGTAAACCTCGCCGCTGACGCTGTAAGCGTAAACGCGCTCGGGCTGCGCCGAATGAAAGGCGTAATCCCAGATGGTCGAATTGGGGACCATGGGAAGCGGCAGCCTTCGCCAGACGAGGCCGCCGTCATCGCTGCGCCAAGCGGCGCCCGTGCTGCCGGGCGGACCGTCGCCATTGCCCAAAAACAGCGTCTCCGGCCGGCCGGGGCGTTGCGCAAGCCCGCGGCAATAATCATGATCGAAGCGCTCTCCGACGCGTTGCGGCTCCCAAGTGGCGCCGTCGTCGTGGCTGAGGTTGAAGTCGTTGTTCGTGGTCG
>DATLQY010001003.1:0-8400 GCA_035534975.1 Pirellulales bacterium | reverse complement strand
CGAGGTGGAAGACGCCCTGGCGTTCGAAACGCCCGGCGGTTGGGTGGTTTGGCGACGCGGCGGCGTGAGCGCGGCGGTGCTCTGGGCGACGGCGTCGCGGCTCGACCAGGAAGACGCGGCGCGCTGGCTGCGCCAGGAGCTGGGCAGCCGCTAGGTGGCGGCGAAGGAGCTGCGCGCGGCGGCGGCCGAGGCCGGTATTCCCTGGCACGTGGTCTACCGCGCCAAGGGAATCGCCGGCGCCGATTGCGGCCGAGTCGGGAGCGGCGCGGGCAGCTATTTCGTCTGGAGCCTATTCGACCTGGTGGAAGATGAGGAGCGGACGGAGGCGTTAGGCGTTAGGGACGGAGGCGGGAAGCAGGAGAGCGCGGAGTTCGGAGACGACTGCATGCACGGGCACAGTGGCGCGGAGCGGATCGCAGCCGCGGCCCCGACCGAGACGGAGCACCAAAAGACCGAGCTTGAAGACGCGCAAGAATGTGCGAAATCGTCGATAGAAAACACGAAAACAGGGCAGGAAGACGGTGGGCCGGCGGCGGCGGACGGTGGATTGCCGAGCGAGCTGCCGAACGGCTTCGCAGCGACGCCGTTGCGGAGTTTCGAGCCATCCGTCCCCGGTGCGAACGCTGGAAGCGCCCGGCGGCGGGAAGGGAGCTGGCGTTCTGAACCCCGTAACGAGACGTCCGCGATTCGAAACGAGTTTTCCGACCCCACGGCGGTTGAGGGATGAAGAAGGCGATGGTCATGATGAGGGGATGCGGGAATGAGGGGAGACGCGGAGAGACGGAGGAAGAACCACGAATCACACGAATTACACGAATGTCGGCTCAAGGCGGCAGTGTGCGACAAAAAATGAAAGACGGGGCGGATGAGGGGAATGTGTATCCGCAGATGTAGCGGATTTTCACAGATTCAAAAACAGCCATCCGTGTGAGTCCATGTCAATCCGTGGCTGAACTTCCTTTTCCCCTTCTATGCGGACAGTTGCGGACAGTTGCGGACAGTTGAAAAAGAGACGACTGTCCGCACCATCGAATGACGTAACCGCATGTCAAACTGACATTTGCGTTCACGAGGTGGGCGGTGCGGACAGTGCGGACAGTTGTGCCCCCCCTACTTCTAAAACGTGTCGAGATCGCATGCGAAACCGCCCCGTCGCCGCTCAATGAGCTCATTCTCGCGGGGCAAGGCGCTCAATTGGCGCGGGAAATCCACCGAGTTCGAGTGCAAAATGCAATTGTCGGCTGCAGTCGTCTGCTGACGCTGGGCAACGGCCATGCTGACGCTGCTGACGCTGGCCGTTTGGTCGCGCTAAAGATCGCGGCGACGTTCACAAGCCCTTTATTAACAGGATGTTGCGCCCGACGAACATGCTCGTGCTGACACTGCTGACGCTGCTGACGCTGCTTTTCTTAACTTAGTGTCAGGGGGGGCCGGCATGCCAGTCTCCCACGCGAGATCCGGCCCAACACGATAAACCTCGTGGTGCTGTCAAACTGGACGGTCTGCGCTGCTTTTTTCGGAATGTTCGGCATTTTTGGAGCAAGCCGCACAATCCGTCGAATGAGATTCACCAGACGAATCGGCGGAAAGCATACGATTGCGCCGCCCCATACGACCGGACCAAACCATGCGAAAGGGTACAGGCGTGAAAACCGTCATCTTCAAGGCCACGATGGTGGCGGCGCTGCTTTGCGTCGGCCACCCTCTATTGGCACAGCAGCAAAGCCCGCGCGGCCGACAAAGGGTGGGCGTCGATCAGGCAGACGCATCGTCGGAAATGGCCACCGACGATGATCAAGCCGCTGGGGAGGATCCCGGCGCCGCACCGCAACAGACCGCGGGCAACGTGTATGGCTACGGCTACGGCGACGCAAGCCAATATGGCCCGCAAGGGCAGGGTGTTGGCCAGGTGCTCGGCTACGGTATGACCGACCCCGCCGACGCCTCTTACGCGACAGCCGCGGAGGCGTTTGCCACCGGGTACGAGTCGGGCGACGACGCCGACGGCACCGACGGCACCGACGGCACGGCGAACGGCTGCGACTCGTCGTGTTGCGGCAACGGTTACTGCAAGCCGATTTGCCCGCCGTTCTGGGCCCACAGGAACCAGATTTTCGGTGAAATGTTGTATCTGCGTCCGCGTGGCGCCGACGTGGCGTTCGCCCAAGTTGAAAATGGGATCGGTCCGGCCGGCGTGCCTTTCGGACAAGTCGCCACGACAAGTCCAAATTATAACTTCGGCTTCCGCGCCGGGGCCGCCAGGGCTTTGGACCGCTGCACGAGCATCGTTTTCACCTACACGTATTTCCAATCGCAGGCGAACGGTTCGGTGTTCGCGAACCCTCCGCTGTCGATTCAACCGCTGACGACGCTGCCCCAATTGAATAACGCAGGTACGAACAGCAACGCGGCATTCGGCCGTGAAAACATCCGCTTTCAATTCGCGGACATCGACTATATGAAACTGTTGAACGGGGGCGACAACTGGGCGGTGAACTACACCCTAGGCACGCGGTACGCCAACCTTCACCAGGCATTCCGCGAGGCCCAGACGTTCGGTCCCGGCGTGTCGAACGTCGCGAGCAACATCAACTTCGATGGTCTCGGCACTCGCGTCGGCTTGCAAGGTATACGCAAAGTCAGAAACCGCGGCTTCATGGCCTACGGCAAGGGTTTTGCCAGCGTGGTCGTTGGCACGTTCCGTTCGGGCTATCTTCAGACCAACAATTTCCAGGGGGTGCAGGGCGGGGCCGCGTGGAACGACAGCCGCGCCGTGCCGATTCTGGAATATGAACTTGGCGTAGGCTGGCAGAACCCGACCGGCCGGATTCGCATCAGCGCCGGTTACTATTTCGCCGCCTGGTTCAACACGGTTTCGACCAACAATTTCATCAATTCCGTGCAAACCAACGGGTACAACACCAATACCTCGTTCCGTGCCGACACGATCACGTTCGACGGCCTGACCACACGAGCCGAATACCGCTGGTAAAAACGGAACTCGCCCCGCGGCAAGGCGCCTCGCCAACCATTCACCGGGCCGGCCAAAAAAGGCCGGCCCGGTTTCGTTTTTGGACTGAGCTCACTGGAATTCCAGCGGACGGCGGCGATCATCCTTCAGCCTTGAACGGCCATTGTTTGCCCAGCGCGGAACGTTGCAGTTCGGCGAGCCGGCGAATACCCCCCCGTGCCAACTTCACCAGCGCCGCCAACTCCTGCTCGCTGAACGTCGCCTCCTCGCCCGTTCCTTGCACTTCGACGAATCGCCCCGAACCGGTCATCACTACGTTCATGTCCACCGCCGCGGCAAAATCCTCCTGATAGTCGAGGTCCAGCACCGGCCGACCATCGACCAACCCAACGCTGACCGCGGCCACGCTGTCGCGAAGTGGCTTCCGGCCGGGAATGGGGAACTGTTTGACAGTCGCCAGCGTGTCAACCAGAGCGATAAAGGCGCCGCTGATACTGGCGGTCCGCGTGCCGCCGTCGGCCTCGAGCACATCGCAGTCGATCGTGATCGAACGCTCCCCCAATGCCTCCAGGTCCGTCACGGCCCGCAGGCTACGCCCGATCAGTCGTTGGATCTCCGTGGTGCGGCCGTCGACCTTGCCACCCCGCTCTCGCGGCTTGCGGGGGCTGGTGCTCGACGGCAGCATGCTGTACTCGGCCGTCACCCAGCCCTTCCCCTGCCCCTTCAGCCAATTGGGGACCTGTTCCTCGATGCTCGCCGTGCAAAGCACCGTCGTACGCCCGGCTTGAATCAGTACGCTCCCTGGTGTTGAACGCGTGTAGCGGCGTTTGATCTTGAGCGGGCGCAGTTCGTCAAGCCGTCGGCCATCGTGTCGCATGGTAATCTCAATCCTCGCAAGACAGGCAAACTACACAAGATATGTTCTGTTCGCTCGTTTTGAAAGTGCCTCTTGCCAAGGAGGCGCTCGGCCAAACCCATGCCCTGTCGGGACTTTGCGTGCAAAGACGCCTTTGTCGTACCACCCCGGCACGGTATCCTATGCCGCGCAGCCGTCCAGCTTTCCCTCGCTTCCACGTCATTACCAGGCTCCGAAACTAGGTCCGAATCGTCAAAATCGGGTGAACCGTCAAAGATTGCCAACCGCCGTGGTCGATACTCCATCGCATTGACCTTAGTTTTTCGCGCTCTGTAGGCCAAGATCGAACAACTTATGGCGATCCAGGACAACGTCGGCTGCCAGTCGCGAGCTCCCAAGGTGTCCGCCTTGCTGGCTGACTCCGGGGAGATGAAGTTCGCGTTCTTGATTCATCCCCTCAGCGATGAGACGAAGACCCTGATGGAGCTTGATCCCGACGGGCACCTGCACCGGGATCACGGCGGTGACCTACTGAGCTTCTGCGACAGTCTCCATAAAATGTTGGTTCCGGCCAGGCGACGCCAAACCGCCGGCGGCGAGCCGCGTGTCCGCGTGGTCGATGAATTGGCCGGGCTGGTCTCGGCAACGGGCGCCCGTGCGCACGGACGGTTCTACGAAATCCCCTTGGACGCCTGGGAGATTCTCGACGACCCGGGGCGAGCCGTGGGTTACATGGAACAAGCGGTCGACGACGCCGCGGCATGGGGCGCGCGCCTCGTGGGACTCGGTTCGATGACTGGGGTGGTTGGCGGCCACGGTACGCACCTGGCCGAGCGTGGACCCATCCATGTGACGACCGGCAACAGCCTGACCGTGTTCGCGGCCTTGGAGAACCTGACGCACGTCTGCCTTGAGACGGAAATCGACCTGGCCGACGAAACCGTCGCGGTGATCGGTATCCCCGGCAGCATCGCCGTGGCCTCGGCGAAACTGCTGGCGCCCCGTTGCGGCCGGTTGCTGTTGGTCGCGCGGAATGCTTCGTCACGCGCCGTGCAGCTTGCCGCGCAGCTCGACGCCGAGTTGCTGTTGGACATCCCCACCGCGCTGGCCAAGGCCCGCGTCGTTCTTTCGGCCACCTCGTCGGGCAATTGCATCGATCAGGACAAACTGCAACCGGGCAGCATCGTGCTCGACGTGGCCGTTCCGACCGACGTGAACGGCAATCGGACGCTGCGCGACGACGTGCTGATTCTCTCGGGAGGCCTGGCCAAGGTGCCGCCGACCGTGCCGCTCAGTTCGAACTACCTCTGGTTCCACCAGGGAATGATCCCGAGTTGCCTGGCCGAGACGATGGTCCTATCGCTCGACGGACGCGCGGAGTGCTTCTCGTTGGGCCGGCAACTCGACACGGACAACATCCTGGCGATCGGCGCCAGTGCGGGCGCGCACGGCTTCGATTTTTCGCGGCTGGTATCGTTCGGCTTGCCCTTGGACGACCTGGCACTGGTACGCTTCCGCAAGGCGCTGGTGCGCGAACGCATGGCCCAACGCCGTGCGACGCTGCCCATCGTGGGTCAGGCCTTCCCGCCCGAAGGCGCCGCGCCACCCGCGCCCGACGCGGACCGGGCCGCCAAGCTCCACTCCCGCTATCTGAACCCCGTGCTGATGGCACTTTCGTCCAAGAGCCAGTTCGCCAAGACCTTCGTGCGCGGGGCGGGCACGCGGCTCTGGGACGCCGATGGCAAGGAGTACCTCGACTTCGTTGCCGGTTTCGGCTCGATGAACCTGGGCCACAACCACCCGGCCATTGCCGCCGCACTGACCGCCGCGATCCAGAGCCAGGCGCCCGGTTTCGCCCAATCGGCGGTGAACCCTTACGCCGCCGCGTTGGCGGAGAAGCTCGTTTCGCTCGCCCCTGCCAGTCTGGAGATGGTGTTCTTCGCCAACAGCGGCACCGAATCGGTCGAGGCGGCGCTCAAGCTTGCCCGCGCCGCGACCGGCCGCGCCGGTCTGCTGCATTGCACACGCTCATTCCACGGCAAGTCGTTCGGCTCGCTTTCGGTGACGGGCAATTCGAATTATCAGCGGGCCTTTGGTCCGCTCGTGCCCGAGTGCCGCGCGATCGCCTATGGCGACCTGGGGGCCCTCGAGGGAGCGCTTTCTTCACGCCATTTTGCCGCCTTCATCGTCGAGCCGTTGCAAGCTGAAGGGGGAATGTACCTGCCCCCGCCGGGCTACCTGCGCGAAGCGCAGGAGTTGTGCCGCGCCGCGGGCACGCTGTTGATCGTCGACGAGGTGCAAACGGGCCTGGGCCGCACGGGGAGCCTTTTCGCATGCGACCATGATGGGATCGAGCCCGATGTGATGATGCTTGCCAAATCGCTGGGCGGCGGGATGTTGCCGATTGGGGCCATGCTCTGCCGCCGTGACTTGTGGCTCAAGGCCTACGGCACCGTGCAAACCTTTGCCTTACACACCAGCACGTTTGGTGGCGGCAGCCTGGCTTGCGCGGCCGGGCTCGCCGCGCTCGAGGCGATCGAACACGAACGCCTGCCGCAGCGCGCCGGCCAGCGCGGCGAGCAACTGCGCGAGGGGCTTACGGAGTTGTGCCGCGAGAGCACCTTGCTGGCCGAGGTCCGCGGCCAAGGTCTCCTGATCGGGCTGGAGTTCAAGCCATTGCCGGCGTCCATCGCCTCGCACTGGAAAGCGCTCGACGCAAGCGGCCTGAACTCGTACCTGGTGGCGAACCTCGATCAAATCATCGACGGCATGCCGGCCATGTACGCCATGCAAACACTCTTGAACGAGCACGGCATCTACACGCAGGTCACGCGCTCCAACCCGCGCGTGCTGCGAATTCAGCCTCCCTTGACGGTCAGTGCCGAAGAAATTGCCGCGTTCCTGAATGCCATGCGGCAGATCTGCGACGAGAGCGAATTCGTGCAGCGGCTATTCGACGGCGTCGTCGCGAAGACCACGCTGGGACAGCACCAGGGCGGCCAGCGCACCGCCGATCCCGTCCCTGCGCGGTTCGTGGCCTGAGCGGTTCGGCGCGCGCGTTTTCAAGTGGCAAAAAAAAGCAACGACGCGCTTAGAGGCTAAGAACGAGTTTCCGCAATGTCGGCCATAACATGCCACCGGTTTGCCCGGTGGTTTGTGACGCTGGCAGCTACCCAAGGCGGCCGCCATTCCTGTTTTCGAACCCCGATTGCCCTGCCGCTGCCTTTGGCAGCGGCATGGCAATCGGGTGGGAGGGGAGTGTTGGGCCTGCGGATTGTAGCTGCCAGCGTGAGTCCGGGGCACCCGCGCAGTGGGTCGCGGACAAGCCGGTGGCATCATTTGATCGTTCCTAGCCTTTAAGCGGACCGTTGAAAAAAATCGGCCGTTCCGTATGACGTGGCCTCGGCGAATCAACCGTCGTCGCCTTCTCGCCGCGCAACCGATTCAATACTTGGAATCGTTGAGCGACTTCACTATCGCCGTTTCGAGTTCCGCCAGCGGGACATCACGTGCCAGGATCGTGCCGTCAGCGCCGATCAACCAGAACGACGGCACGGCGGTCACTGTAAACGCTTGGAGCAGTGGATTGTCTTCGCCCCAGGCGCCGGCGGCGACCTGGACCCAAGGGACCTCCTGCTCTTTGACGTACGCCCTGGCCATCTCCGACCCATAGTCAATATCGACGCCAACGAAGGTCAGACGTCCATCAAGGCCGTGCTTTTCGTGCAACTCCTTGAGCCGCGGCGTGGCCTCCTTACAGGGACCGCACCAGGTAGCCCAGAAGTCCAGCAGCACCAGCTTGCCGCGAAGGTCGGTCAGGTCGAAGTCGTCGCCGGCCAAGGTCTTCCCCTTGAGGTCCGGCACGCTCTGGCCCGGTTGCGGACCGGGGACATACGTGAGACGCAACGATTCGAGTTCCAACGGCTGGTCGCCGTTGGTCTTCGTTATCTCGAACTTCGTCCGCGCATGCGCCACCACGACGGGCAGGCCGCACGAATCCGGCGGCACGGGAGCGTGGACATTGACGTCCAGCACGTACTTGCCCGGCGGAAGGTCGTCGACACGGAACGCGCCGTCCGGCTTGAGCCGGGCCAGGAAATTCGACCTCGCCTCGGGCTTCTTGTCCGCGTCCACGACCGGGTACGCCACGACCTCGGTACAGTGGCGGCCGAGTTCGAATCCGTCGAAGAACTCTCCGAGTTCCAGCCCATCGGGTTCGGCTACCCGGCCTCGCACGCCCGCGCCGCCACCACCGATCGCGATCCGCGTCGTGGTCCCGGGGACGGGCTCCAGGTGGATCCGGTGCGAGCCCAACCCATGCACGTAGCGCGCGGCGGTGAAGGGAATCGCCGGTACGAAGTCGAAGGCGAAGCTGCCGTCGGTGTGCGTCCGCTCGCTGAACCACCACTGCAGTGGTCCACCGCGCTCGGTAAGCTTGGGATCTTCGGCGATCAGGCAGACGTTGGCCTCGAACATCCCCTCGTTGCCGGCCTTCACGACCCCCTCGACCCTCGCCCAGGACGTGAGCTTGATTTGCTCCCCTGACACGTGCTCGCTCGATTTCACGTGCGCG
>DATLQY010001002.1:0-5162 GCA_035534975.1 Pirellulales bacterium | reverse complement strand
CGCCCTAATTGCTCCATGACGGCGCGCGCGGTGGAAGCAACTGTGGGAGATTTTGCAGCATCGAGGCTGCTGATCGGCACGGCGATCGTGGCTTGTTTTTGCGATTCGTTTTGCATTCGTTACGCCGCGAGACTTGCTCCGGCCGCGTGGTCCATCACGAGCCTCAGGAAATGTTCTGGGTTGTGGAATTCGCACCATCGCTTGGCGCGTTCCGGCCCCTGGGCGACGTAGGTGTCGCGCGCCGAGAGCACGGCCAACACCTGGTTGGCCAGGTCGACGGCATCGCCAGGATTAAACACCGCTCCACCGCCGTACTTGCCGATTTGCTTGGCCAACCACGTCCCGCGCGGCGCCACCACGATCTTTCCCTGGCCCATGGCTTCGGAGAAAGGACCGGACGTTTGGGCGTGGTAATCCTGCCGCAGGTAGGGAAACACCAACACATCCAGCCTCGCCATCAGCCGTTCGTACTCGGAGTCGTCCAACGGCTCCGGATACAGTGTCACATGAGGGTGGACGAGTTGTGCCAGAGTTTTACGATAAAAAATCCATGGATCCCAAGCATAAGAGTGGACGTGGAAGTGCATGTTGGCGGCATGCTCCGACGCTGTCACGCGTCGAACCAGGTGCGGGAGGAGATGGAAGCCCTTGTTTTCTCTCACTCCACCGACATAGCCCAGGTTCACAGGCCGCTGGGCCGCGGCGGCCGGCAGACGAAGCTGGGTGTGTGGGATCGGCGCCAGCACGTACGTCAAACGGTCGTTGATTTGCTGAAACTCATCAACCAACTCTTGCGTGTCCGCCATCAGCAAGATGCGACTCCTGGCGGGGCTACGTTCGATGCGATCAAAGCCCTGCTGGTAGAATTCCAGGATGTCGCTGGCGCGCTCAGGATAGGAAAACGCGGTAAAATGCAGCACCAGTACCACTAAGGGACGCCGAGCTTCCGGCAACGCTTCGAGCCAATCCACCACCCCGGCAAGCGACCACTGCCGCAACGTGTTGATCAACAGCACGTCGCGATTGTCGATGTCATAGGCGCGCGACACGATCCTCAGGTCCGAACGGATTGACTGTCGATGATAGCGAAACGTTTCCTGATGAGCGCCGTAGCGAGCGTCGAACCAGCACTCGAATACCGGCGCAACTCCGTACTTCTCGCGTAATGCCGCTTCGGCTCTCCAACTGCCGAGTAACACCGGTTGGAAGCCCAATTGCTCCACCGGCCGCACGAGCGATCGCAGGTAACCCCACATATGGCCCGCCACCGAAGTGAGAGTCGGGTCGGCAAGGAAGAAACGGGGCATCGCGCGTGGATCCGAAGTGCGAAGCAAGGACACAACCATCCCCATGGCAAGCGAGAGGTCTGCGGCGGATCGTAGCCAATCCTCAGTTGCGTGGCAATACGGCTTTCAAGCTGCGCTCCGCGCGCCGCGCGAAGACGCGTCCGCGTGCTCCATCACGAGGCTGAGGAACCGTTCGGGATTGTGGAATTCGCACCATCGCTTGGCGCGCGTGCGCCCCTCAGCGGCGTAGGAGTCGCGCGCAGACAGCACGGCCAACACCCGGCTCGCCAGGTCGGCAACGTCGCCGGGGTTGAATACCACTCCCCCGCCGTACTCAACGAGCTGTCGGGCCATCCAGGTCCCGCGAGGCGCCACCAGAATTTTCCCCTGGGCCATGGCTTCCGAAAACGGCCCAGACAAGTGCACATGGTAGTTTTGCCGCGTATAAGGGAAGACCATCACATCGAGTTTCGACAGCAACCGCTCGTACGCCTGGGCATCCAACATTTGCGGGTAGAGCGTCACACGGGGATGCACAAGCTGCGGCAGACTGTGACGAAAGAAGGTCCAATTCGGGTCCCAGCAAAACGAGTGGATGTGAAAGTGAGCGTCGGCAGCGTACTGCGAGGCCATCACCCGACGAACCAAGTACGGCAAGAATTGAAAGCCCTTGTTCTCCTTCGCCTCGCCGACGTAGCCCAGGTTCACCCCTTGTTTCGCCAGGGCAGCGGGTAGACGGAGCTGGGCGAAGGGGAGCGGAGCCAAGAGGTACGTCAAACGGTCGTTGATTTGCCGGTACTCGTCGACCAGCTCCTGCGTGATCGCCATCAGCACGATGCGGCTCCTGGCGGGGCTGCGTTCGATGCGCTCAAAGCCGTCTTGGTAGAATTCCAACACGTCGCTGTCGCGCTCGGGATCGGGAAACGCGGTGAAATGAAGCAGCATCACCACCAACGGGCGTTGTGGCACCGGTAGATCTTCAAGCCAATCGACCACCCCACTTAAGGACCATTGCCGCAGTGTATTGAGCAATACCACATCGCGCCGATTGATCGAGAAGGCGCGTGAGACGGTCCTCAGGTCTGAGCAAATCGACTGGCGGTGGTAGGCATAGGTCTCCCGATACGCGCCGAAGCGCTCATCGAACCAGCATTCGAAGGCCGGAACGACCCCGTGCTCCTCGCGCAATACAGCATGTGTCCTGACGTTTCCAAGTACCACCGGCTGATAGCCCAGGCCCATCACGGGTCGGACGAGCGATTGCAGGTAGCTCCACATGTGGCCCGAAACTGACATGAGCGTCGGGTCGGCGAGGAAGAAACGGGGCATTGCGCGTGGGTCCGATGTAAGGGACGAATTCTCAAGCGATCCTGTCCGTTTCACGGGAGGCCGGCGACGGATGGTAGCCGATCCGGTTTTACGTGACAATACCCGTTTCAAGCAGCGCGGGCAGCGGCCAGAGTTCTTGCGACTTCTGCTACGGCATGATGTCGCAGACCGTCCGCCTGGTCCAGCACCAGGCTGAGGAACCGCTCTGAATTGTGGAACTCGCACCACCGCATGGCGCGGCGCCGGCGGTCCGCCGTGTGCCGGTCGCGATTCGATAGCACGGCCAATACCTGCCTGGCCAGGTCGACGACGTCCCCCGGGTTGAATGCCACTCCGCCGCCGTACTCGGCGATTTGCCTTGCCATCCACGTCCCACGCGGCACGACGACAACCTTGCCTTGGGCCATGGCCTCCGAGAAAGGCCCCGACGTCTGGACGTGGTAATTCCGCCGGGTGTAGGGCAACACCACGATATCCAGTTTTGCCATGAGGCGATCGTACTCGTGATCGTCCAGCACATCCGGATAGAGCGTCACGCGCGGGTGCGCGAGTTGCGGCAGACTTTGGCGAAAGAAGGTGAATCTTGAGTCCCAGCATTGAGCGTGTATATGGAACCGCAGATCGTCGGCGTGCTCCGACGCCATCACACGACGAACCAAATAGGGGAGTAAGTGAAAGCCCTTGTTCTCCTTCGCTTCACCGACGTAACCCAAGTTCACGCGCCGCTCCGCAGGGCGGGCCGGCACGCGGAACTCGGTGTGTGGAATCGGGGCCAACAGATACGTCAAACGGTCGTTGATTTGCCGGTATTCATCGATAAGTTCCTGCGTATCCGCCATCAGCAGGATACGGTTTCTGACCGAACTTTGCTCGATGCGTTGGAAGGCGTCATGAAAGAACTCCAAGATGTCACTGCCCTGTTCCGGATCGGGAAACGCGGTAAAATGCAGGACCAGCACCACCAAGGGCCGATGGCCGGCCGGCATCGCCTCAAGCCAGTCCACGACCCCTGTGAGGGACCATTGCCGAAGCGTATTGATCAACACCACGTCACGCCGGTCGATGGAAAACGCGCGTGACACGATCCTCAAGTCCCTGCGGATCGCCTGGCGGTGGTAACTGAGCGTTTCATGATGGTTGCCGAAGCGGGCGTCGAACCAACACTCGAATGCCGGCGTGACACCCTGCTCTTCCCGCAGCGCGCTGTCGGTACTCCGGTTGCCGAGCAGCACGGGCTGGTAGCCCAACTGCCGCACGGGCTGCACGAGCGATCGCAAATAACCCCAAAAATGACCTGATACTGAAGTGAGCGAGGGATCGGCGAGGAAGAAACGAGGCAACATGGATGGATCCTACAGCGCGGCGAATCATTCAACCGGCGTTGCCGTACCGCCCGTTGCGGATGATCGTGTAGCCCTTGATCAGCTCGCGAATGCCGGCATTGAGAGAATGCGCCGGCTTGAAGCCCGTCGCCTCGATCTTGGCATTGGAGACGATGTAATCGCGCTTGTCGGGGTCCTCTCCGACCGGCGCTTCGAGGAAGACGAATCCGTTAACGTGCTGGGCGATCGTGGCGCAGAGTTCCAGCTTGGACAGGTTCGCATCGCTCAAACCCACGTTGTAGGCCTGGCCTCGCATGTCGTCGAAGTTTTGCATCGCGTGCAGGAAAGCTCGGGCGACGTCGCGGACGTGGATGTAGTTCCGCTTGGCGTGCCCCTCGAACACGGTCACGGTGCGGTCGTTCAAGGCGCGGTAGACGAAGTCATTGACCAGCAGGTCGATCCGCATGCGGGGCGACATGCCGAACACGGTGGCCAGACGGAAAGTGATCGAGTTGCCCGCGTCGAGCACGGCCCGTTCGGCCTCGACTTTGGTGACTCCGTAAAGCGAGATCGGCCGCAGAGGCGTTTCTTCGGTGCAGAACTTCCCTTTTTCGCCGATGCCGTAGCCGCTATTGGTCGTGGGGTAAATGATACGCTGCTGGGGCGAGCGGAGCCTGACGAGCAGCTTGATCGCGTCGAGGTTGGTCGAGCGCGAGGCCGTCTGGTCGGCCTGGCAGGCGGGCGCGCCGACGATCGCCGCCAGGGGGATGATCACGTCGGCGTCGCGCAGCGCTTTGGTCAGCGTCGCCTCGTCGCGGCAGTCGCCCCGGACGACCGAAAATCTCGGCTCGGCGCAGCACGCCAGGAGCGAGTCCTGGTGAAACATGAAATTGTCGAGCACGGTGACGATGTGACGCTGCTCGAGCAGGGCCGGCACCAATACCGATCCCAAATAGCCGGCGCCGCCGGTCACGAGTACCTTCGACATAAGCGCGGATTCCTCCTTGAAAAGCGGGCTCGACCATTCCTTGTCGGGCGGAACCTGTGCGGGTTCGGGGCGAAGTGTAAATGATTCGCTAAGACGTCACAACGCGAGTTTTCGATGACGGAAGATGAAGGGTGCATGTCAGCTTTTGCGCTGGTTGGTCGGGTTCAAAAAAGATCAATCGGAGAATTTGGGTCGGCGAGGTTAAGTTGGGGCGAATAACGGTGGCAAGGGAAGCCG
>DATLQY010001001.1:0-2946 GCA_035534975.1 Pirellulales bacterium | reverse complement strand
TACGGGCCGGACGTCAACCTGTTTGTCGATCACAGTCAGATCGTTCAGCTCGAATGCCTGCGCTCCGGTATTTGGGGGACCAAGAGCCTTTGGGGTCGGGTGCTCACCTACAAGTGCGCGTGAACGCGGATTGTGGGACGGTCTCGACCATTCCTCGTTGCCCATGGTATCGTAAGCTGCGACGAGCGCGGCTCGGGCCGGGATACCTGGACTGCTCCTAACCTGACTCCCGCTTGACCCCGATCGTTCGGAGATGGCCCAAAGGCCAATGCGTCGATACCCTGCGGACCGGTACGGTGACGGACCCCCCTGTAGTCCCCCCGACGCGGGGGGACGGCGGCGCTGGATAGAAAAGACGGAATCGCGCATGGGCAAGGGGTTCGGTTCCCTCTCCCTTTGGGACAGGGCGAGAGCCTGCCCTGGGCGCAGCGAAGGGGTGAGGGCGGCCGGATGGCACGCTTGGAGCGCCGAGTTCCTGTGCTTCGATCGCCCGGCGCTAGTCGAATCGCCGATTTAGAAATGTCCGACGAATACAGAGAGAGGGCAGACGATGGCACGTGAGAATCTCGCGGCGGTGCTGCACGGTATTCAGGACCTGCGTTTGGAGGAACGGTCGGTACCCGCCGTTGGCCCGGACGAGGTGCTGGTGGCGATTCGCTCGGTGGGGGTTTGCGGCTCGGACGTGCACTACTGGCAAAACGGCCGGATTGGCAGCTTTGTCGTCCGGGCGCCGCTGATTCTCGGCCACGAATCAGCCGGGGTGGTTGAAGCGGTGGGCACGGCGGTGACGACGCTGCGAGTGGGTGACCGGGTTTCGCTCGAGCCGGGTGTGCCATGCCGACGCTGTTCGGCCTGCAAAAGTGGCCGTTATAACTTGTGTCCAGACGTGCGCTTCTTCGCGACGCCGCCGATCGACGGCTCGCTGGCGCGCTACGTCGCTCACCCCGCCGATTTCTGCTTTCGATTGCCGGATCACGTTTCGCTGGACGACGGAGCCATGTTCGAGCCGCTGTCGGTTGGCATTCACGCCTGCCGACGCGGCGGGGTCGAGGTGGGCAGCCGGGTGCTGATCATGGGCGCGGGGCCGATTGGCCTGATGGCGTGCCTGGCGGCGCGGGCGGCCGGAGCGACGACGGTGCTGGTGGCCGACGTTCGACCGGACCGGCTGCGCGCGGCCGAGGCGATTGGCGTCGACGGCGCTCTTGTCGCCAACGAGCCGGACCTGCCTGAACGGATTCAAGCGGCCGCGAGCGGCCTGGTTGACGTGGCAATCGATTGCTCCGGGGCAGAGCCGGCGGTGCGGACGGCAATCGCGGCGACCCGAGCCGGCGGCGCGGTCGTCCTGGTCGGGCTGGGGCCGGACGAGATGCGCCTGCCGATCGTCGATGCCGCGACGCGCGAAGTCGATCTCCGCGGCATTTTCCGCTACGCCAACACCTATCCGACCGCTCTGGGTTTGATCGCCTCCGGCAAGGTGAACGTTCAGCCGTTGATCACCAACCACTTTCCGATGGTCGAGGTCAAAACCGCCTTCGAGGTCGCGCATTCCGGCGCGGGAGGAGCAATCAAGGTGGTGGTAACCATTTAGAGCGGGGGGCGGGGATCATGGTGTTCTGTTCACAGCCACTCCACGGCAATCAGCC
This sequence comes from Pirellulales bacterium, assembly GCA_035534975.1. Classification (GTDB taxonomy): domain Bacteria; phylum Planctomycetota; class Planctomycetia; order Pirellulales; family JAICIG01; genus DATKSN01. Next base: position 1,303 of record DATLQY010001001.1, on the reverse strand, counting down.
CGTCGTCGGCTAGACGTAGCGGGGCGTTGCCACTGATGAGCGACCCCCAAAACAACTCGGCTTCTGTACGACGACCGAGCCGCGCCAGATGGTAATAGACTTCGCCTGCGTTGATCGCAGAACAATGAAGCACGAGAGCCCTGCTGCCTGCCTGGTCGAATAGATCTCGTACCTTACTCCCTCGTGCCTCATTCTTCATCCAGGCAAGGATCGCCCAGGAATCGAGGACTTTAGCGTCCATTTTCGACCTCGCGCTGGTGCTCGCGCAAGAGGTCGTTCAGAACGTCGCTACCTTCAAGGCAACCGTAAAGGTTCTCCCAGTCGTGCGCCTGGCCGAGTTGAGCGGGAGCAGTCGGACGGAGAACGATCGTTCCAGACACGACCTCGACTTCTAGCTCTTGTCCTTGCTCCAAGTTCAATCGGTCGCGGACTTCCTTTGGCAAAATAACCTGCCCTTGGGCCGATATGCGGGTCGTCACCATTGCTGAATGCCCCTCGGATCTTGCGTCGTTGCGATTATACCCCGGGCGTGGTCATCTTGCCCTCAATTGTAGTTTACGGGGCGAACCGATGGCTTGAACTGGCGACCAGGAGATGCTTCTAGCTTCGAGTGCCACCGCGTCCCCTGGCCCCAATCCCTATCCGTGATCCCGGCCCTACGCCACCGGCCGCCCCAAATAGCCGCTGAGCCCGCGCAGGTCGTCCATGAGCCGGGCGAAGGTGCTGGTGTCGATCGTTTGCTTGGCATCGCTGATGGCGGCGGCTGGGTTGCAGTGCACTTCGATCAGTAAGCCGTCGGGGCCGGTCGCGACCGCGGCGCGGGCCATGGTTGGCACGAGGTCGGCGCGGCCGGTGCCGTGGCTGGGGTCGACGACGATCGGCAGGTGGGTTTCCGCGCGCAGGACCGGAACCGCGTTCAAGTCGAGGGTGTTGCGGGTGAACTCGTTATCGAACGTCCGAATACCCCGTTCGCAGAGAATGACCCGGTCGTTGCCTTGAGCGAGGACGTATTCGGCGCTGCAGAGCCATTCGCGAATCGTCGACTGGAAGCCGCGCTTGAGGAGAATCGGCTTGCCGGTTTCGGCGGCACGCTGGAGCAGGCGAAACGCGCTCATGTTGCGTGAGCCGATCTGAAGAATGTCGGCGTAGCGTGCGACGAGGTCGACGTCGGATGAATCCATGACTTCGGTGATAATCAGCAGGCCGGTTTCAGCCCGTGCCTCGGCGAGGAGCTCGAGGCCTTCCTCACCCAATCCCTGGAAATCGTAGGGCGACGTGCGGGGCTTGAAGGCGCCGCCGCGCA
>DATLQY010001000.1:0-3608 GCA_035534975.1 Pirellulales bacterium | reverse complement strand
CGGCCTTGCTGTTGTCGCACGGCAAGTAAGGCCACACCGGCTCGTGGCCGCCAGCCGACCCACCGCTGGGGGCGTACTCGCCGCAGTTCACGATGTACACGCAACCGGCTCCGCCCGCCCCCGCGAAGCGGTTAGTTCAACTGTGTCGTTTTCCATTGATTTAGATGAACAAACCGCCGCGGTGGTTCAGGAACTGGCGGCAAAAGAAAATCTCGCCCCTGCGCAGGTGATTCACGATGCGCTGGCCGCCTACACGGGTAAGCGCAAACGACCGCTGCCCCGAGCCATGGACAAGTTTAGCAGTGGACAGGCCGACTTGGCGCAGCGCGACGAAGATCTTTTACGCGAGGCCCAACTCCCATCGGCCGAACCAACCACCACTCCAATGCGCTTTGACGATGTGAAGCACATCCTCTCCGACAAGCCGCTCCGCCACGCCGAACAGCCCGCGTCGCGGCCTGCGTAGGTTGCGGCTACGCGCGCCGGGCGATGGGCAACACCGCCACGTCGTTGCCACCCACGCATCGTGTGACGGAATGCAGACGACGTCAAAGGGGTCGAATTCCAGAGCCCAAGGCGTGAGAACGATTCTCACTGCTGCGCGAGTCGCTGGAACTCTTCGAGCGAACCGGCCTCGAAGGCCATGTCAAGCCATCGGTCCAATCGTTCCAGATCGGTTGCGGCGCGGACGACGGCCTCCAGGTTCGCCGGAACGCCGTGGGCAAATCGCCGCTCCAATACGTGTAGCAGCGCGTCCGCCTTCCCTTCAGCCTTGCCTTTCGCCTCGCCTTCAGCCTTGCCTTCGGCCTTGCCTTCAGCCTTGCCCCTTTTGAACCCCAGCCGCTCGAAACTTGTAACGTAGGGCATGTTCTTCTCCTCCCGTTCAAAGAGCCTTTTCAATAGTCGTATTTTCCAGCCCTTCCGCGCCTCCAGATCTTGTCGGGTCTCCATCGTCTTCAAATGGGCGACCACGAACGGCGCAAACGGACTGAGGTTCGCCTCGAGCGCCGCCATGTCGGCCCCGTAGTCCAACAATTTGGCCACGGGAAACTCGAATGCCAATGTGCAACCGCCCAAGCTGTAGCCGAAATGATTCGGCCGCCAGGCGGGGTGCTCGTCGCCCAGAACGGCCAGACTGACCACGGGTCGCCGGTACCGCTCGCGAAGCCGACCGTGGTAGCCATACATCCGTTCGGCGAATTCCTCGTCGCGCTGGCTTTGGACTTCGACATGGATCAGCACCCACGCTTCCGCCCCGTCTTTGAGCCACACCTTGAACAGCTTATCCACGTAACGCCGGCCAACGGCCGCGTCGCGAACGATTTGTTGGAGCTCCTTGTCGAGGGCCTCGTATTCGCGTGACCAGTCGATCTCGGCATGCACTTGCCCAAAGAAGAACTGAAGACAAGCGGGGAAAAACAGCTCCAATGCCTCTTTCCACGGGCTATCGAAGTCACTCAACGTTCGGCTCCCACGGGTATTCCAAGATACCAGATTGCACGATGAAAATCGACGGGGAGTTGGACTTCTCCAACTCGGAGGCGGCGTCGGCGATTTCGCGTTCGAGGCGGGTGGCGTCGGCCGGGTCGTCCATTTGCTTCTTGGTCCCCGCCAGTTGCATCCGCAGCTTCTGCAAACCAATGTAGGGTCGGACAAGATCCGGGGCACTCGCGCAGCGGGTCGGCGATCGACGGCCACCATCCGTTTTCGTATGCAACGATCGACGGCCGAACGACCTCGATGGTGGGCCGGCGCCCGCTTCGCGTTCTTGTCCCACCCTACGTTTGTTTCAGCTTCTCCAACTCGCTGGCGGCGTCGGCGATGTCGCGTTCGAGGCGGGCGACGTCGGCCGGGTCGTCCATTTGCTTCTTGGTCCCCGCCAGTTGCATCCGCAGCTTCTGCAAACGGGTCTGCAATAGCTCGATCCGCTTTTTCGCCTTCTTGTCCATCGTCATGGCCCCGGCTGGACGCGTGGAATGCGAAACGTCCGGGGCGCGTCGGAGGCCGGCAACTCGGCTGGCGAAATCCCGAAACAATCGTGCCATAGCGATACCGCCTGCGACCACGACCCGCCCGTCAACTCCTGACGGAGTTGCTTGGCTTTCCTGGGGAAATCGGGCTCGCTCGCCCAGCGCTCGCGAAAAGCAGTGGCGCATCGCCGGCCGTGTTCCAAGGGCGCTTCGAACCACCACGACAAGAACCCACCCGCCGTCTCGACGTCGCCGTTGATGAGCGAATCGACGATCATCCGCAACATGGTTAGCTCGTTGCCGGCCGCCGCTTGCTGGGCTAGGTGCGGGTGTCCGGCCTCCGTCTCCCCCTGCGGCAGGAATCCCATCATACCGTTCGACGCCGCGCTGACCTCGACGGTTGAAAACGGTCCCTGGCCCGTGGGCGCCGCCAGCACCGACGTGGGCGGAAGTCCGGCCAAGAGCGAGTTGACCTGGCTGAGCCTCAGACCGATCTGTTCATAAAGGCCGTCGATCTCGCCCGCGAACGATTCGCCCCGCGCGTCGTCCAAGAGCTCGTCGCCCAGTTCCAGAACGCGTTCGGTAAGGCGTTGGGCCAGAATTTCGCGGGCCTCCTGCAATAGGGTCATCGCCCGCACGCGGTCGTTCATGCCAGGTCCCCGGGTCGGGAAGGATCAAGATAAAGTTTACGCATCATTCGGTTGTTGGGTAAAGTTGGGCAGTAACGGGTTTCTTCGTAAGAGGCCAGGGGCTTGCCCCCTTGGAGTTTCACGTTGGCGTCTAGATCAAAAGCGGCGCATGCCCATCGTCCGTGTCGCCTCGCAGGGCGCCGAAGGCGGCCTGCGAGACGACACGGACGAAGCATGCCACCCACTCCAGCATATTCACGCCGCATTATCTTCGCAAAGCAAATTCCGAGGGCGAAGCTTCCGGTCCGACGGCGGCGGGCCTGGCCGGCTTGCTTCCCGGTGGAAGCGCCCGCAAGACACCGGAGATACAGACCACGGTGATGGCCAGCACCATGTTCAGCGTCAGCCAGAACCTGGCGTTTGCACGGATTCCGGCCAGGGCCGGGCTGCGCCCCACGAGCGCGCTGGCGACGAAGAAAATGACCAAGGCCAGGAGGAACTTGATCCCAAACAGAGCGTGGTAAAGCGCCGTCACGCCAGGCGGCTTCTCTTTCATTATGATGTTGTAGAACCCGCTGGCCAGCAGGAACAGGATCGCGCCCATCACGAACTTGATCCAGCGGGAGCGAACCTGTTCGTGCAGCGCTTTGCGCTGGTCGTCGGGAAGCACGGCGATACTGGGGAGCAGGGCCACGCGAACGAAAATCGTCCCTCCGACGGCCGTAATCGCGGCCAGGATGTGCATCCAACGGAACAAAATGCCGAGATAATCGAGTTCCACGTTGCGAAGAACCTCCGGGCGAATGGGGACGGGCATGGGGCCGGTGCCGATGGATCGTAGGCCGCTTGGCCTCGTTTGTCCAGCGGTTTTTGATAGGGGTAGGGAGGGCCGATTGGGTTCGGCCCCCCCTCCCTCCAAACCGGACGTGCAGTTTTCCCGCATCCGGCTTTCCGGTTGATGGTCTTACCTTCGAGAGGATTGACTGAACTTCGCATGGGCGGTCGTCAG
>DATLQY010000999.1:0-9976 GCA_035534975.1 Pirellulales bacterium | reverse complement strand
CCGTGATTTCCGCGACCGATGAAGTACGTCCTCGACGCATCCGTTGCTGTGAAATGGGTTCTTCCTGAACCGGATTCTCCAAAGGCCCTCGCGCTGCGGGACGATTTCAGGAGTGGTGTCCACGAGTTGATCGCTCCCGATACGCTGCCGGTTGAAATCGCACACGCGCTCACCCGCGCGGAACGGCGAAATCTACTTCAGCACGGTGAGTCCATCAACCGACTATCCCGTGTCCTCTTGGCACCGCCCAACCTTTACCCTTACCTTCCGTTGCTCTCGCGTGCCACGGGAATCTCGTCACAGGCGCGAATCGGCATTTACGATTGTCTCTACATCGCTCTCGCCGAGCGGGAACAATGTCGCGTTGTCAGCGCTGACCAGCGGCTCGTCAACACTTTTCCGACGAGCGTGGTTTCCCTTGCCGCAATTTGAAGATGATGACGCATGAGTGATCCCTACACCATCCGGATTTTCGTACCGTACGGCGATCCCGAGGGAGCCAAGATCGTCGAACTTTTTGGCTGGACGGGGGTCGGGATCGCATTTCCACGTTCGGGATGGCCCCAGTCGAGCGGACGCCATGAGTTCAAGAAAAGCGGCGTCTACATTCTGATTGGACCCACTGAGGGTACGGATGACGAACTACCGACTGTCTATGTCGGGCAGGGCGATGAGATCGGTACAAGCATCGAATCCCACCATGTCAATAAGCTCTTCTGGGACTGGGGCTACGCCTTCGTTTCCAACGGAAACAACGCCCTGAACCGAGCTCACATTACCTGGCTGGAACACGCGCTGCTTGAACTCGCAAAGCGAGCCGGGCGCTGTCATCTTGACAACGCCAACCATCCCAAAGAGCCCCGCCTTTCGGAGGCCGAACGCGCCGATATCCACGGATTCCTTCGCGAGATGCTGCGTATTCTTCCCCTCTTGGGCGTGCGCGTCTTCGAAAAGCCCGCCGCAGTGGCTGCACCGGCCGCTACGTCGCCCTCGGCCCCCATCGCAACGCCCGCGGACGCTCGAGACACCGTGGTTGTTCCAGCTAGGGAGCCTGGATTCACCGAGACGTTTCTTGGCGAGAACTCCTGGTACGCAATCCGCATCGGCGGAGGCATGCTTGACAGGATCAAGTACATCGCCGCATATCAATCCCTCCCGGTAGCAGCAGTCACCTATTACGCCCCCGTCCACCACATCGAATCCTACGGAAACGACGGCAAGTATCGGCTGGTCTTCGCGGAACCTGCCAAGCTTCTCCCGCAACCGATACCATGGGCTGATGCACCGCGTGGATTGATGCTTTCGCCTCGCTACACGAGCTATGCCGCGCTCTTGTCGGCCAAGAAGGTTACCGATCTATTCGCTCCATGGAAGGATTCGTCGGATGCCTGATACCGGAGGCGCCGGTGGCCATCGATTCGCACCGCCGTCAACGGCGTGGTAGGATGCAGGACTAGCAGTGTTGCACGATCCGATCGTCGACGAAATTCGCGCCATCCGCGAGCAACTGGCCTCGCAGTTCAACTTCGATATTCGGCAGATCGTCGCCGACGCTCAAAGGCGTCAGGCGGCGTCCAAAGCAAGAATCGTCTCGTTCCAGCGAACAGCCGCGCCTTCCCAACAAATGGAGGCATCCCTCGAGGACGCTCGCGATCGGTCCGAGGTTCGCCCATGAAGTGCCCGTTTCCCGGCATGGACCCCTACCTGGAAGACCCCGCCTTCTGGGCCGATTTTCACCACGAATTCATCGGGGCCTTGCGTCATCAGATTAGAATTGTATTGCCGACTGGCTACGAGGCGCGCCTCGATGAGCGAATCGCGCTGGTCGAGGCGGATCCCCCGGACGCGAAGGAAGTCTTGGCCGACGTCGCCGTCTTGCGGGTTGACGAGCCGTCAAGCCCCACCCAGGCATCAATCGGAGGACCGTTAATCCAGCCTGTGAGCGTGCCACTTTTCACCGATGAGGAAATCCGCGAGGTCTGGATCGAGATTCGTCGCCGGCCGGATCGCCAATTGGTGACCGTCGTGGAGGTGCTTTCGCCGACGAACAAGACTGGCACGGGGCGGTGGGAGTACCGCGCCAAGCGCCGGGCCCTGGCTCGCCAATCGGTACATCTCGTCGAGATCGACTTGCTCGTCGGTGGCGATCGTCTCGCCGTGGCGCAGACCCTTCCCAAGGCCGACTATTACGCCTTCGTATCGCGTAGCAAGCGGCGGCCCCTCGGCGACGTTTACGGATGGATGGTTCGTCAGGAGTTCCCGCGTATTCCAATTCCGCTCGCTGCACCCGATCGCGACGTGCTCGTCGATCTGCAAGGGGCGTTTGTCGCCGCCTTCGAACGCGGCGATTACGGAGCATTGATCGATTACGAACAACCGCCTCCGGCACTTCTGGCCGAAGCCGACCTCCAATGGGCCGCCGAGAAGGCGGCGCGTTGAGAGCGTGACCAGTGAGCTGCCCCCCGGCACTCCCCGGTTCCTGGCGGTGCTCGATACCGGAAACCAAGGCGCCACGAACCATCGTACCACAACCAATTGATTTCAATCACCCGCTTCAATGCCAGAATCCTACGACGGGACAGCCTCTGTAGGGATCGCCCTCCGTGGCACTGGCGTGTGCTGCCAGACGACGTCGCAACCGCTTCCCGGAACGCCACGGAGGGCGTTCCCTACAGAACGCGACGGGACGATTCTGGCATTGAAGCGGGTGATCGATTGATTACGCCGAGCGCCAGGAATGTCTCATTCCTGGCCGATCGGAACGTGACCTGGGCCGCGTGTCACGTTCCGGTGGCGCCGCTCCAACCAGAGCCGAAAACGGTCGAGATACAGATAGACCACCGGCGTCGTATACAGCGTCAACATCTGGCTGAAAATCAGCCCACCGACGATGGCAATTCCCATGGGCCGGCGCAGCTCGGCCCCCGTGCCCGTGCCCAACGCCAGGGGGAGCCCGCCCAGCAAGGCCGCCATCGTGGTCATCGTGATCGGCCGGAACCGCAAGACGCAGGCCTCGAAAATGGCCGCCTCCGGCGACTTGCCGTGCTTGCGCTCGGCCTCCAGGGCGAAGTCGATCATCATGATCGCGTTCTTTTTCACGATACCGATCAAGAGCAGAATGCCGATCAGGGCCATCACGTTGAGCTCGGTGCGGCAATACAAAAGCGCCAAGAGCGCGCCGACACCGGCCGAGGGGAGCGTCGAGAGAATGGTCAAGGGATGAATGTAGCTTTCGTACAGAATGCCGAGCACGATGTACACCGTCACCAGCGCCGCCAGGATCAAGAGCGGCTGGTTTCGCAGCGACTCCTGAAAGGCCTGGGCCGTGCCCTGAAAACTCCCCTGGACGGTGGCGGGCATCCCCAGGTCGTGGGCCGCCTGCTCGATTTCGGGGACCACCTCGCTGAGCGACGTGCCCGGCGTGAGGTTGAACGAGATCGTGACCGAGGGAAACAGGCCGGAATGGTTGACCTGGATGGGCGTGTTGGTCGAAGTGTCGCGGTACAATGCGGCCAGCGGGATCTGGGCGTCGTTGGCGCCGCGCACGTAGATGTGGCGTAGTTGGTCGGGGTTGCGCCAGAACTCAGGCTCGACCTCCATGACCACGTGGTACTGGTTGAGCGGCTTGTACATGGTCGAAACCTGCCGCTGGCCGAAGGCGTCGTAAAGCGTGTCGTCGATCATCTGCTGCGTGATGCCCAGCCGCGCCGCCGCGTCGCGGTCGAACAAAAGCGACCGCTCTAGGCCCTTGTTTTGCTGATCGGTGTTGAGGTCGACCAGGCCCGGTACTTTGCGCATCGCGGCCAACAACTGGGGTCCCCACTCGTTCAAGTCGTCGAGGCTGTCGCCTTTGATCGTGTACTGGTACTGCGCGCTGCTGCCGCGTCCCCCGATGCGGAGGTCTTGCACGGCCTGGAGAAAGAGCGTGGCGCCGGGGATTTTGGACGTTCTGCCGCGGATCCTCGCGATGACCTCGTCGGCGCTGATCCGGCGCTCTTCGAGGGGCGCCAGCACCACGAACATCCGCGCGGAGTTGGTGGCGCCGCCGTTCTGTCCTCCCGTGAAAGCGGTGGCGCTTTCGACCGCCGGATCTTCGCCGACGGCGGCGGCGAACTGCCGCAGCATCGCGCCCATCGCCTGGAACGACGTGTCCTGGTCGGCCAACAGGTTGCCGGTCAGGCGGCCGGTGTCCTGCTGCGGGAAAAAGCCCTTGGGCACGATCACGTACAGGTAAGCCGTGAAACCGATCGTCGAAAGCGTGACGAGCATCGTGATGGCCCGGTGCCTGAGCACGAAGGCCAGCGTCGTTTCGTACCAGCCCAAGACCCAATCGAATGCCCGCTCGCTGGCGTAGAACAACGCTCCGCGCCGCCGTTGGCCGTGGCCCTTCAACATCGTGGCGCACATCATCGGAGTGGTGGTCAGCGAAACCGCCAACGAAACCGCGATGGCCACCGAAAGCGTCACTGCGAATTCGCGGAACAGACGGCCGACGATGCCGCTCATCAGCAGGATCGGGATGAACACCGCCACCAGCGAGACGCTGATCGAAACCACGGTGAAACCGATCTCCTTGGCCCCCAGGAGCGCGGCGGCCAAGGGGTGTACGCCTTCCTCCAGGTGCCGGGCGATGTTTTCGATCACCACGATCGCGTCGTCGACCACGAAGCCGGTGGCGATGGTCAGCGCCATCAGTGAAAGGTTGTCGAGGCTATAGCCCGCCAGGTACATCACGCCGAACGTTCCCACCAGCGAGACCGGCACGGCCACGCTGGGAATGAGCGTGGCCCGCGCGTCCCGCAGGAACAGGAACACCACCAGGATCACCAGGCCGATCGATATCACCAGTGTGAATTGCACGTCTTCGACACTGGCCCGGATGGTCGTCGTGCGGTCCAAGGCCACCGACAGTTCCATGTCGGCCGGGATTTGCGCGTCGAGCTGGGGCAGCAGGGCGAGGATGCGGTCGACCGTGGCGATGATGTTGGCCCCCGGCTGGCGGAAGACGACCAGCGTGATCGAAGGCTTGCCGTCGGTAAGGCCGTCCGCACGCACGTCTTCGACCGAGTCGGTGACGGTCGCCACGTCGGCGAGGCGGACCGGCGCCCCGCGGCGGTAGGTCACGATCAGCGGCCGGTACTCCTTGGCCGTGAGCAACTGGTCGGTGGTGCTGATCGACCAGGCGTGATGGGCGTCTTGAATCTGACCCTTGGGGCGGTTGGCGTTGGCATTGCCGAGCGCCGTGCGGACGTCTTCCAGACCGACGCCCATGTGGTTCAAGAGCGTCGGGTTCACGTCGACCCGCACGCCCGGCGGGGCCCCGCCGCCGACGATCACTTGTCCGACCCCCCGCACCTGCGACAGTCGTTGCTGCAAGATCGTGGAGGCGGCGTCGTACATCTGCGCCTTGGTGTAGGTGTCGCTCGTCAGCGCCAGGATCACGATCGGCGCGTCGGCCGGATTGACCTTGCGGTAAGTGGGATTGCTCGGCAGGTTCGTGGGCAGCCGCCCGCGGGCCGCGTTGATCGCCGCCTGCACGTCGCGCGCCGCCGCGTTGATGTCGCGGGTCAGGTCGAACTGGATCGTGATCGTGGTCAGCCCCAGGTAGCTGCTGGAGGTCATTTCGGTGATGCCGGCGATACGGCCGAATTGCCGTTCCAACGGAGTTGCCACGGCGGAGGCCATCGTCTCCGGGCTGGCCCCCGGGAGCTGGGCGCGGACCTCGATCGTCGGAAAATCGACCTGCGGCAGCGGCGAAACCGGCAGCAGCAAATAGCCCAAGGCCCCCGCCAGCATGATCGCCAGCGTCAGCAAGGTCGTGCCGACCGGCCGGTGGATGAAGGGGGTGGAGAGGCTCATGGGAAAGGATGAAGGCGGAAGGATGAAGGTGTAGGGTTCGGGGTTCAGGGTTCAGGGTTTCACTCGTTCCCACGCTCCGCGTGGGAACGCCTCTTCGGCCGCTCCGCGGCCCGGCGGTGGTGCGTGGCCATGACTCCTGTCCTGACTCCTAATTCTCCGAATGTGCCTGCGCCGGCGTCAGCGTCAAGGCGGCGCTTGGCCGGATCCACTTTGCCAGCCGGTCGAACCAGAGGTAGATCACCGGCGTGGTGTAGAGCGTCAACACCTGGCTCACGATCAGTCCGCCGATGATCGTGATCCCCAGCGGCCGGCGCAGCTCGGCGCCCGTGCCGTGGCTGAAGGCCAACGGCACAGCGCCCAGCAGCGCCGCCATGGTCGTCATCATGATCGGACGGAAGCGCAACAGGCAGGCCTGGTAGATCGCCTCGCGCGGCGATTTTCCGTCCTTGCGTTCGGCCTCCAGCGCGAAGTCGATCATCATGATCGCGTTCTTCTTGACGATCCCAATCAAAAGGATGATTCCGATCAGTGCGATCACGCTCAAGTCGATTTGGCACAACAAGAGCGCCACCAGCGCCCCGACGCCCGCCGAGGGGAGTGTCGAGAGGATCGTGATGGGGTGGATGTAGCTTTCGTAGAGCACGCCCAGCACGATGTAAACGGTGACCAGGGCGGCCAGGATCAGGAGTGGTTCGTTCTTGAGCGAGGTCTGGAACGCCTCGGCCGTCCCCTGGAACCCGGCCTGGATGCTGCGCGGCATTCCCAATTCGTCTTCGGCCTGGTTGATCGCCTCGACCGCCTGGCCCAGCGAAACTCCCCGCGCCAGGTTGAACGAGACGGTCACCACTGGAAACTGCCCCTGGTGGTTCACGGTCAAAGGGGTCGTCGTCTGCTCGATACGGGTGAACGCGCTCAGCGGCGTTTTCCCGCCGCCCACCGTGCGGATGTAGACTTCCGTCAGGTCCTTCGGCTCGTCCTTGAACTCCGGCTTGACCTCCAGCACCACCCGGTACTGGTTCAACTGCGTGAACATGATCGACACCTGCCGCTGCCCGAACGCGTCGTAGAGCGCGTCGTCGATCATCTGGGGCGTGATCCCCAGCCGCGACGCCGTATCGCGATCGATCACCACCCGCGCTTGCAGACCCTCGCTTTGCTGGTCGCTGGCCACGTCGCGCAACTGCGGCAGGGCTTCGAGCGCGGCGACGAACCGTGGGGCCCAATCGCCCAGTTCCGCGGCGTCGGGGTCTTCCAGACTGTACTGGTACTGCGTGCGGCTGACTCGCGTTTCGACGGTCAGGTCCTGCACGGGCTGCATGAAGAGCGTGATCCCGGGCACCTTGGCCAACACGGGCTGCAAGCGCCGGATCACTTCGCCGGCGCTGATCTTCCGCTCGTCCACGGGTTTCAGGTTGATCTGGATACGGCCACTGTTGACGGTCGTGTTCGTGCCGTCGATGCCGATGAAGCTCGATAGGCTCTCCACGGCCGGGTCGGTCAGGATCGCCCGGTTGAGGGCCAATTGCCGTGCCTGCATGGCCTCGAAAGAGGTGCTTTGCGGCGCCTCGGAGATACCCATGATCACGCCGGTGTCTTGCACCGGGAAAAAGCCCTTGGGGACGACGACATAGAGGTACACCGTGCCGGCGAGCGTGGCCAGGGCCACCAGCACCGTCAGCACCTGGTGGCGCAACACGACATTGAGCGTTTTTCCATAGAGAAAGATCACCGCGTCGAAGGCCCACTCGCTGGCCCGGTAAAGCCAGCCGTGCCCCGACGGCGGCGTGTGCTTGAGCAGTTTGGCGCACATCATCGGCGTCAGCGTCAGCGAGACGATCGCCGAAAGCAATATCGTCACGCTCAGGGTCACGGCGAATTCGCGGAACAGCCGGCCGACAATGTCGCCCATGAACAACAGCGGGATCAATACGGCGATCAGAGAGACCGAAAGCGAGACGATCGTGAATCCGATCTGTTCCGAGCCCTTCAGCGCCGCCTGCAAGGGAGGTTCGCCCTCCTCGATGTACCGCGCGATGTTTTCGATCATCACGATCGCGTCGTCGACGACGAACCCCGTGGATATCGTCAGGGCCATCAGCGTCAGGTTGTTGAGGCTGTAATCAAGCAGGTACATGACGCCGAAGGTGCCCACCAGCGACAGCGGCACCGCGACGCTGGGAATGACCGTGGCCGCCACGTTGCGCAGGAACAGGAAGATGACCATCACCACCAGGGCGATCGTGAACATCAGCTCCCATTGGACGTCCTCGACGCTGGCCCGGATCGTGATCGTCCGGTCGGTCAGGATTTCGATCGAGACTGCCGAGGGGAGCGAGGCCTTGAGCTGCGGCAAGAGCGCCTTGATCCGGTCGACCACGTCGATGATGTTCGCCCCGGGCTGCCGCTGGATATTGAGGATCACGGCGGGCGTGTCGTTCATCCAGGCCGCCTGCCGCACGTTTTCGGCGCCGTCGACTACGTCGGCCACGTCGGCGAGCTGCACCGGCGCGCCGTTGCGGTAAGCGATGATCAGCTTACGATAGGCTTCGCTGGTGAGAAGCTGGTCGTTGGCGCCGATCGTGAAGGCCTGGCGGCTGCCGTCGAAACTTCCCTTGGCCTGGTTGATATTGGCCGCCGCCAGCGCCATCCGCAGGTCTTCCAGGTTCATGCCCAAGGCCGAAAGGGCCGTCGGATTGGCCCGCACCCGGATGGCGGGCTTCTGGCCGCCGCTGATGCTCACCAACCCCACGCCCGACATTTGGGCAATCTTCTGCGCCAGCCGCGTATCGGCGAGGTCCTCGACCTTGGCCAAGGGGAGCGTCTGGCTCGACAGGGCCAACGTCAGGATCGGCGCGTCGGCCGGGTTGGTCTTGCTGTAGATCGGCGGGTTGGGCAGGTCGCGCGGCAGGAACGTGGCGGCGGCGTTGATCGCCGCCTGCACTTGCTGCTCGGCGACGTCGATATCGAGTTCCAGCGCGAACCGCAGCGTGACCACCGAGCACCCCTCGGAGCTGGTCGACGTCATCTGGGTCAAGCCCGGCACCTGCCCGAATTGCCGTTCCAAAGGCGCGGTGACCGACGAGGCCATCACGTCCGGGCTGGCACCGGGATAAAACGTGACTACCTGGATCGTCGGATAATCGACCTGCGGCAACGCCGAGACCGGCAATTGCTGGTAGGCGACGATGCCCGTCAAGACGATCGCCGCCATCAACAGCACGGTCGCCACCGGCCGCAGGATGAATGGCCGGGAGGGGCTCATGCGGGAAGCCCCACCGGGGAACGGCTCAACGGACGCTCCGCTTCCCTACACCGAGGGCGGTCGACTGCGTCGCGGCGGGGCACGACGCGGAGCGTCGGAGGCATACGTTCCCACGCGGAGCGTGGGAACGAGGAACGCGCGTATCCGCCCCACCGAAACGCGCTCACTTGGGCGCCTCCGCCGGCCCCTGCTGTGTCTCATCCGTCTCCTTCGCGTCGCGATCGCGGGGCGTCACCTTGGCCCCGTCGACCAGCTTGTCGACGCCGTCGGTGACGACGACGTCGCCGTGCGAAAGGCCCTTCTCAATCACCGTCTGGTCCCCCTCGGTCGTTCCGGCGACGACGTTGCGAAGCTTGACGCTCCGGTCGGTCCCATCGGCCGTGACCACGTACACGAACGTCCCGTTGGGACCTTGCTGCACGGCCGCGGCGGGCACGATCACCGCGTCACGCTTGACGTCCACCAACAGCCGCGCGTTGACGAACTGGTTAGGGAACAGCATGTTGTCTTCGTTCTCGAAGACGGCCTTCAGCCTCACCGTGGCGGTCGTGGAGTCGACCTGGTTGTCGATCGCCAGCAGCGTGCCGGTGGCAAGCTTCGTACCGAAATCGCGATCGTAGGCTTCCACCGCCAGCGGCTCGCTCGCGCTGAACTTCTTTTGCACGCGGTTGATGCTGTCCTGGGGGATCGTGAACACCAGCGCGATCGGCTGGAGCTGCGTGATCACGGCCAACCCGGTCGGGTCGTTGGCCCGCACGATATTGCCCAAGTCCACCAACCGCAGGCCGATCCGGCCACTGATGGGAGCTGTGATGCGGCTATAAGTCAGTTGCAGTCGGGCGCTGGCGATCATCG
>DATLQY010000998.1:0-2190 GCA_035534975.1 Pirellulales bacterium | reverse complement strand
GTCTGCGGGTGGTAACGCATCATGACCGCTTCCTGCAGCACGACCCCGTGGCGCTCTGCCGCTTGGGCCATCCGATCCACTTCCGCCACCGTGAGCGCGAGGGGCTTTTCGCACAAGATGTGTTTCTTCGCTTCCGCCGCTTTGACGGCCCATTCGGCATGCAAGGCATTCGGCAGCGAAATGTAAACCGCGTCGACGTTCGGATCGGCCAACAGCGATTCGTAGCTCCCGTGTGCGCGCGGGATGTTCCACTTTGCGGCGTACTGTTGGGCTTTTTCCCGGCCGCCGTGGCTGCCGACGGCGACCAGTTCGCAGCGCGCGGAGGCCCGAATGGCCGGGATCAAACGCTCGTTGATCCTCGCCGTGCTAAGCAGGCCCCAACGGACTCGTTCCTGAGTCATGCGGCGCTCCCGTCAGGCAATCGCACGTGCTCCCACCGCTCGCTGGCCCAGGAACGCTCGATGGCGTCCTGGACCGCGGCTACGTCGAGCGCTTCGGCGAAGCCCGGCTCTCCCTGCACTCCGTCGACGACCGACCGCAGGAACTGGAAGGCCTCGATGACTTTCAGGTCCTCGTAACTCATGCTCAACGCGGGGCCGGGGTAAAACGACTTGTAGAAAGGGTGCGCAGGTCCCCCCTGGATCAAAACGGGGCCATCGTGTGCCTCTGTGCCGTCGGGCAAAAAGACCTGCAGCTCGTTCATGCGCTCGAAGTTCCATTTGACGGCGCCTCGCGTGCCATTCAGCTCGAACGCCATCTCGCAGCGCGGACCTTTGACCACGCGGCAGACTTCCAAGCTTCCCTGGGCCCCGCTGGTGAACTCGACCAGCGCCCCGACGTAGTCCTCGTTGGTCACCGGGGCGCGAGGCGCAGCGGGATTGACGCTGAAGTGAGTGCCTAGCCCAGGGGTCGCCACCGGGCGAGAGGCGATGAACGTCTTCTGGTTGGCGACCACGCGCCGAATGGGACCGGCCAACATGTGGGCCATGTCCGCGACGTGCGACATCAGGTCACCCAGGGTGCCGTGCCCCGCCAGCTCGCGCTGAAAGCGCCACGACAGCACGCCGTCGGGGTTGCTGCCGTAGTCGACGAGAAACCGCCCCCGGTAGTGCGTGAGCGCGCCAAGCTTCCCGCTGCGGATCATTTGCCTGGCGTACTGCACGACCGGAACCCAGCGATAGTTATAGCCGACCCAGCTCAAGACGCCGGCCTGGCGCGCGAGCTGGGCGATGGCACCGGTTTCACGGCTGTCGCGTCCAACCGGTTTTTCACAGAAGACGTGCTTCCCCGCGGCCGTCGCGCCCCGGATCATTTCCAGGTGCATGTGGTTGGGCGACGTGACGTTCACCACCTGAACTTCGGGGTGCGCGACAACCCGCTTCCAGTCCGTCGTCGATTCCTCGAAGCCAAGGCGTTCTTGCGCCTCGCGGGCGCGGGCTTCGACGTCGTCGGCACAGATCACCAGCCGTGCGCGGATGCCACTCTCGTGAAAGCGGTCCGCAATCATCCGGTACGACCGGCTGTGGACCATGCCCATCCAACCCATTCCGATGACGCCGATCCCAACGACGTTGCTCATGGTGCTCCCAATCCTCGGCGGTGCGATGTTTCGTCCCAACCCGCTCACAGTATATCATGCGCACGTTGCCCTGGAGTCAGTCGCGTCTACATCTTGAACTGCGTCTCCATGGTCCCACACCAACCCGAAGCGCAAGCGAGGCAAGAAGTTGCGTGCCTTGCTTGCGCCGTGGGCCAGTGTCGAAACAAGCCGCGTGCAGTAAAACAAGGCTTCCGCAGTTGCCTGAACGAGGCGGGACCGGCACGTAACCTCACGCTGCCGGCGGTCAAATACCCATCGTAAGAAGGCGGCACATCCGATCCCTGTACATCGGCTCGGAAATGGATGAAGATATACTGCGTCTTTGGCTGACGGTCTGGCTTGGATTCTCGACCCTTTAGGAGCATCAACGTGCGACGTGCCTTTTTCATGGCGGCTGGCCTGCTGGCCGTATTTGGCGGCGTGTTTTCCGCTGTTTCCGCTGTCGAGAAGCGGCCACAAGTGCCCGGCGGCAAACAGGAAACCGGTCGCGAAAAAGCAACGGGTCCACAGAAGTCGGCCGGCCCGAAAGAGGCGACAGGGCTCGACCGTGTATTGAATGCCGAGAACAAAGGCCGCCAGCTCCAGGTGGC
>DATLQY010000997.1:0-4317 GCA_035534975.1 Pirellulales bacterium | reverse complement strand
GGAGGTTTGCCGACGCGCCAAAGAAAAGCAAAACTCAGCCGTCAACTCCGCCTGCGACGGGCATGCACCAAACGTAGTCCCCTGACGGGTCGCCGTTGCCGTCGATCCGGTCAAAGCCGACGCTCCAGAGTAATCCCCGCTCGCGCGAATAGCGCAGCGGCAGGCCATCGAACGGGTCGATCGGTTGTTGCGGCAAGAGCCCGGCGGCGACCAATTCGCCCAGCTCCGAGGGGGCGCGGCCGAAGCGATCGAAGTACAGCCGAATGGCCAGGCTCACCTTTGTCGCCAGTTCCTCGGCTGGTGAACGTGCCACGGTGGAAGGGTTGACCATCGGCATGCAGGCGCCGCGCTCCACGAGAAGCCTGCCAACAGGATTCGAGATCTCTCGCAGTTTCCGTTTCGCAACGGCCAACGCCGCGCGGCGCGGTGGCTGAATGCTGGCCAGCATCTCGGGAGACATGCAGTCTTTCAGTAGCTTTCTGTGCTTGCGCGCGTCGCGGCTGTTGCCGATGTACTCATATAGTAACACTGGGTCAAAGTGCGCTGGCCAGGCGCCCTGGTCCAAGACACGGCTGGAAACCTCTCTCTGTGGTGTCGGCGCAGGCGGCGAACTAAGGGGTCGAGCATCGAAAGCGCGGACGGCTGCCGCGATTGCCCCGCTTGCCATTCGCACCGTCTGGTCGATGTCAAACGGCGCCGGATGCCCCTCGAGCAGGAACATGATTCGCTCGCGCCGCCAGGCGTTGCGATCGTCCGTCGCGACAGGCGCAGCGGCGTTGTCGACAGGTGCCAGGGGAAGCAGCGAATAGTATCTTTCCAGCAGCGTGTCGACGAACTTGTCCAAAGTGTCGGCCGCGGCCAGACGGTCGAAAATGGGAAGCGACCAGAATTGGAATTCGAGTCGCACGCTGCGGGCCATCAGTCCGTTCAAATCCGTGACGCGATCGAGCGCCGCGAGGATTTCGGTCAGCGTTTCGGTAGTCGCATCCGCGGAGAACGCGAATGCCCGGCAACGCGCTATCCCGATCCCCTTCAACGCGACCGCCACCAGAAAATGCACCACTCGTCCGTCGCCGCGAAAAACCATGTCGGCCATTTGGAGCGATCGCAGCAGCTCACGGCCGGCGGCCTCCAACTGGCCGTCAGTGGCCAGAACGCGAACGTATCGGTCGCGCAATAGAACCAGATCACGGAGCCCAAACACGGGCGCGAAGTCGGCACTGAAGCTTTCCGGTCCATGCATCTCGGGAAACTGAAACCTGCCTCGGTCGATGCCCGCATCGATCAGCTCCAGCGAGCGGCGGTTGGCGGCCACGTTCTCGCGATAATTTTGTGTGTTCGCGGCGAGCTTGAGCGAAGGGATGGTGGGATCGGAGCAATAACACGCCGTGTCGCACGAAGCCTCGATTTCGACGCAAGGCGTAAGGGCCTTCAGCGCCTCCATCCAAGGCCCCAACGCGTTCTCCTCGTCGGCTAGAGGCACGCGCTGGCAGAGGGCTTCAGGATCCACGTGTGCAAGCAGTGCTGGATTCATGGAGTGGGCCTCCGAAGGGGAACTGCTCCATTGTACGGCTTCGCCCGGCGGTTGTCTCGCGTTGCGGACCAGGTAGTTCTCCCGTCGACCACGACGGTCAGCCATAACCTCTGGTTTCAGCACAGGCAAACGGTGCTATACTTCGCGAGGCCAGGAATAAGAGGCCGAGAATGAGACAACCACGGTGGCTGGGGCAGAGCCTTAGCGATCCCCCGGTCGCTATCTGTCTAGCCGGGGCATCGCTTAGGCTCTGCCACCAGCCACCGCTTTCTCGTGGCAAAAAGTCACATTTTCGGCCGCATGAAGTTTAGAATTACGGCGAATGCCTTTACGCAAAAACAGCCCGTAGCAACACCTGGGGGACGGACAATTCTGACAGAATGATTACTGACGGAAGAATTTTTCTGTCGGTAATCTTTCTGTCGACGAAACCGTACCGCTGAACCGGGCGGTGCGTGGGTGGTGGCACTTGCCGGATTTTCATACCCCGATGACCGTGCTTTGGATCGCACGCTGGTAACGCGGAGAACATTGACATGGCAGCACTCTACCCGCTTCGCTTTCATCCGATCCTCCGCCGCTACCTTTGGGGCGGACGCCGGTTGGGCACGGAATTGGGTAAGCCCATCGGCGAAGGCGACGACTATGCCGAGAGTTGGGAGGTCTGTGATCGCGGCGGCGACCAGAGCGTGGTGGCCACCGGCCCCTTGGCCGGCACGACGTTGGGCGAACTGGTCAAAACTCGCGGCGCGGAGTTACTCGGAAGGCACGCCGGGCAACCCCGTTTTCCTTTGCTTTTCAAGTTCCTCGATGCGCAGAAAACGCTTTCGGTGCAAGTACACCCGGACGACGCGCGCGCGGCCCGCCTCGATCCGCCGGACCTGGGCAAGACCGAGGCCTGGGTGATCTTGGCGGCCGCGCCGGGGAGCCTGATTTACGCCGGGTTGAAGCGGGGCTTCGACCGGCACGCGCTGGCGCGCGAGGCCGCGCGAGGCACCTGCGATCTCTGCTTGCACCGTTTCGAGCCGCGCGCCGGCGAATGCGTCTTCTTGCCGGCCGGCGTCGTGCATGCCATCGGCGCCGGGCTGTTGGTGGCCGAAATTCAGCAATCGAGCGACACCACCTACCGGCTGTTCGACTTCAATCGCCTGGGACCGGATGGCCGGCCGCGGACACTGCATGTCGAAGCGGCCCTCGAGGCGATCGATTACGAGTACGGGCCCGCCCAACCCCAAACGCCCCAGCCCACCGATCGGCCGCACGTCGAACGGCTCGTGGCCTGCGACAAATTCACCCTCGACCGCTGGCGAATCAACGCTCCCAGCGCGATCGGAGGCGACGGAAGCTGCCACGTGCTGGCGATCGTCACGGGCCAGGTGCGAGTGGCCGGCGATCCCGATGGGGCGATCTTGACGACTGGCGCGACGATCTTGCTGCCCGCGGCAGTGGGTGCGGTGGAACTGATTCCCACGGTCGAAACGGTCCTGCTCGACGCCTACTTGCCGTAGCGGGCCCAATGGAACGGCAACCAAACAGAACTGGAAGAGCGGAAAAGAACGACTCGAAATGGAAGCGTCATTTCAAAGGAGATTCGGGGATACGGAGGAGATAGGGGGATGACGGCGGGAAGAGATGAGGAGCGACTCTCCCGTTTCCGGCCGCGGCATCATCCCCTCACCTCCTCACCTCATCACCCCCTCACCTCCTCATCTCCTTCCCGCCCTTGCAGGTCTTTTCTTTGGCACGAGCGCGCGGTTGCGACGGAAGGCTTTTCCTAAAGGTCACTTACGACACTGAATCGGTCCCGCGCGGTTCAAGTGTGCTAGCAGTCGAGGACGATCGAGTGGATAGGGGTCCCCAGGACCGGCTGACTCGCCTTTTGCCGGCCGGGGTTTGCCCGTACAATGCCCGCTCATGGCATTTTTCGAGGAGGCCCGTCGTGCGCCACGTCCGCTGGTTTGGGTTTTGGGTGCTGATCGCTCTGGCTGCCGGATGCACCGGCCCCAACGGCGAGCGGCGCGAAGGGTGGCCTCGGCTGTTCGGTCCTGGGCCGGCCGACTACCAGCGACAGCGGGCGCAGCGCTTCGACCCTTATGCCGACCCTAACATGAGCAACGATAATAACATGCAGGACGCCCGGCCACGCGATTACCAGCTCCCACCGGCTGAACCGACCCGCGACCGATGGCAACCTGGGAGATGGGTCTTCCCGCCAAGATACGGCACGTCGTAGCATCGTCACACGCCGCTTCGCTCGGGGTGCGTTTGCCCCCTGGCAATTCACATCCCGCCGCTAACAGCCAACGCCGCGCAACTGCTGCGCAAGCAAGGTAAGTGGAATACTGGGTCTCGCTTGCGCCGCGGTTTAGTGTTCGGTGCAGGGAGGCTGAAAAGGATGGCCGGTTCGCGCCGCCTCTTCCGGGCGGAAAACCGTAAAAATGCATCCTGAAGCGCGCGCCCCAGCCTTACGCCATCGCCGCTTCGCTGCGGACGCGATGTGGTCATCGTTGACCTGAGAAAGGGCTGGCACAGAAAATGATCGACGGTAAAATGCACGCCCAACGGATTATTCTCCACCATGCAAGGAATGCAACCATGCCCGAATTCATCCAGTTCATCGGCGGGCCACTCGACGGCCATCGGCAAGACCTCTCGGCAAGAAAACATCCGATTCCCACCTTGCTCCATCTGGAAATCAGCCGCAACACCTACCGCCTCTTGGCGCACCAACCATTGAAGCCCGACGCTCCCACGACGAGCCGGGCGACTTACGAACTCAGGAT